>JBBIVI010000152.1:0-3353 GCA_037439825.1 Candidatus Nitrosotenuis sp.
CAAGCTGAATATGAAACTCAAGAAAACACAATCAAGACAGAGCTGAGATCCTTCAAAACAAAAACGCTGGACAAAATTCAAAAAACCATACCATGATTTAAATAAAGGACATTTTGGAGCATAATCGAAAATGAAAACTTTCGCATTACTTTTGGCGACAGTCGTAACACTTTCAGCAATGACAGGTCTTGCATTTGCAGCTGAAGAAGGCGCTGCAACAACAGACTCTGGCTCACTGAAAATCTTGGGCGCAGGTTTAGCATTTGGTCTTGCCGCGTTTGGTGCTGGCATCGGACTGGGCTATGTAGGATCCGCAGGTCTTGCTGTAATTAGCGAAAACCCAGCATTGCAGTCCAAAGTATTCATCTTCGTAGGTATGGTCGAGTCAATCGCAATCTACGGAATAGTCATGATGTTCATTATCTTGGGACAATAAGCACCCAACCATTTGTTTTAATTTTAATAATATCTGAGTTGATTTACATCTAAAATTCTTGCACAGTATTTGCAACGAAGGACACGACCGGTCTTGTCTATCACATCCATGACAGAGTCAATGTCTTCTTTGCTGTTTGTAATACAGTCAGGATTTGAGCAACGAAAGATCTTTTCTATTTTGTTTGGCAGAGATACGCGTCGCTTCTCTACAAGCTTGTAATCCTTGATTATGTTGATAGTGGCAGTAGGTGAAATCACAGCCAGCTTGTTTGTATCGTAGTCCTGCAGGTACCTGTTTTCCACTTTGATGATGTCCTTTTTGTTGTATTTGCCGCTTGGCACGTTGAGGGCTATTGTGATTACGTTGCCGTCCTTGCCGTCTATTCCAAGTGCCTCAAGCACCTTTAGGCCCATGCCGCCCTCTATGTGGTCAATTACGGTTCCGTCCTTTATCCTCCTAACAATCAGGTTTGATTCCTGCATCAGAATACTTTGTATAGTAACCAGTATATATCATTGAAAGAAATGAACGATTTTTACCAAAAAGACATCATATCCGTGCGCGATCTGGATAAGGATAAATTTGAAAAGATCTTTGCAGCCACGGACAAAATCATCAAAATGGATCCCAATCAGAGGCGTGAGCTTGGAAGAGGAAAGACACTAGGATACCTGTTTTTTGAGCCAAGCACAAGAACACGACTCAGCTTTCAAGCAGCGATGGCGTTGATAGGTGGAACCTCATTTGGAATTGCAGACGTATCGTCATCTTCTACAAAAAAGGGCGAAAGCCTTGCAGACACAGTACGCATGATGTCGATTTATTCAGATGTGCTTGCACTAAGGCACACACTTGATGGCTCCAGCAGATTTGCAGCAGAAATCTCAGACAAACCGGTACTAAATGCAGGCAGCGGCACAGAAGAACACCCAACTCAAGCAATACAAGATCTCTACACAATTAAAAAAGAAAGAGGAAAAATCGACGGACTCAAAATCGGCATAATCGGAGATCTCAAATATGGTCGTACAGTGTATTCTCTTTTGTACGCATTATCTAATTATGATGTAGACATACGTTTGATATCTCCAGAATCACTCAAAATAAGAGCTGACTCGATCTATGAAATACAAAAAAAACTCTCACTTAAGGAATCAACGAATCTGGAGGAATTCATCGATGACTTGGATGTAGTATACGTAACAAGAATACAAAAAGAAAGATTTCCAGATGAGGAAGAATACCAAAAGGTGCGAGGCAGCTACAAAATCGGCCTCGATGTTGTTGGAAAAATGAAAGAAAATGCCATAATCTTGCACCCATTGCCAAGAATCGACGAAATCTCAACCGATGTAGACAAGACAAAACAGGCAAGATACTTCAAGCAGGCAGAATACGGCAAGTTCACGCGAGCTGCACTACTTGCTATGATACTCAACGAAGACAGTCTCTAGAATTTATTTTTCGCAGACTGTCTTGCCGCTTTCGTTTGCATTGTAGAGATCAACGATGGCGTCTACATTACACTCTGAAATGTATGGTATGGTCATATCGATTGTGGGTGCCATCAGATCTTCTGGTGCTGTAGAGTGTCCAAGGCCTAATGCATGACCGAATTCGTGTCTCGTAATAGTGGCAAGCTGATCATCTGAAAGATTTGAAATATCATAAATGGTGATAAATGATTTTAGAATTTCGTTGTCTTCTGTAATGGATTTCGTATATCCAGTATAACCATCAGAATCTCTTATGTTGGATAACGTTATGATGACGTCGCCTTCACCACCTGAGCTATCAAGAAAGTTAAACTGGGTTGGGATCTTGTACTTGGTCGAAGTATCTGGTATGCTCTTGAGTGCACCAGCCCAGCCTTCGTAATATGTGGATGTTGAGCCTTTTGGTCCTTTATGCACTATGGAATCGTCTAATTCCATTGCCTTCTCTGATGCTATTGCTTTTTTGATAATGTCAAGCTGATGTTCTGTGACCCGTGGTGACTTCAAAATATTCACGTTAAGTGTGGTTCCAACCAAACGCCACGACTTCCAAGTATCTACTGTGTCGCCGCGCAGATTTTCGGTAAAATACTTGGTCTTCAATATAGTGTGTGTTTGTGGCAAAGACTCGTTAGTAATCATGTCTCCAATGCCTGAAAACATGATGAGCAATACCACTGCAGGAAGCACACACAATTCTGCTACAAGCAACGCTTTTGATCTCGATCTTTTGATCTCTTTTTGAATTTTAGATATCTCTTTTACAAGTTCACTTTGATACTGTTTTAAGTCATTAATGGTATCTCCATCAACAAAATCCAGTGTCTGCCAGTCTGTGCGATCTTTTTTTTCTAGCTGCTTAATCTGAGCTGTTGTTTCGTCAAGCTCCTTTCTCATCAGGTCCAAATGATTTTTGAGACGATTCAGTGAGTTGCTTGGCATTTCACATCTCCCTGCAGAGGATCTCCAAGATATCGTGAGGTGTGATGACTTGGTCTGATGTCATCACACAAGGATACTTGGAGTTAAGCATGACCTTACAAATATCTGCAAGCGTTGTTCGCTCTGAAATCAGCGTGGGTGTGATCGTCTTAAAGGTGCTCGCACTAAGCTCCAAAAGATTCTGGCTGTGCGGTGTGTTAAGCTCCTTGATTTTTTCAAGAAGAATTTCACAATTAACAAAGGAGATCTCGCCTTCAAGTAACGCCAGCTGGTTCTTGTTGCGGTTTAATATCTCAATTACGTCCTTAATTCGGTCTTCTCTTTTGTAGACTGGGATCTGTTTTTCTGCAAACGAAGAAGCGGTTATGTTGTTTTTGCATAACGCGCCTATCTCCAACACCTGTCTAATTGAAAATTGGGAAAAATTGGTTTTGTCGTTTTGAATTATCGTGAAGGTATTTCTGTCTCGATTCATC
>JBBIVI010000153.1:0-2545 GCA_037439825.1 Candidatus Nitrosotenuis sp.
GCCTGCAAAATCTGTTCCACAATTACATCAAAAATTGATGTTTTCTACAGGGCTATAAAGATAATCAATCATTATTCACACCAACATCTTATTCTACGACTTTCATACAAAAGTAAAGGTTTTAACAAAACTAGATGGTTGTCTGATGCTTATACAAGGCATAAACAATAATCCAATATCCTGCATACCAGAACAAATTGACTGGATGCAATAGATCATATTCGTCAAAAACTTCAAGATAATAATACCACACATCGCCTATGGCAAACCCAATTACAGCAAATACGAGAATTAACCACGCACTTCCAATCACACCACTTCTGAAAGTTCTAGCACCAAGTATGGCAAAGGGCAAAACTATGGCTGTTTCCACCGTGAAGAATATTCCATAATAAAAGTCAAAATTTGCTTCTTGTATTTGATTATAGGAAGCCAAAATGTATGTGCTAGTTATGGCAATGGTGATCGTAGCCATCCACAAAAACTCTTTCAGACTAATTTTTGGCTTGAAGAATTTAACATTGATAATAAGATGTGCCAGAATTAATAGGTATAATGCAGCAAAGAAAACATCTGCGATAGAGGGATATGGATCAATTCCTAAAATTGCTTCATATACAAAATAAAGAATTTCACCAATAGTTGCGCATAAGTATCCGCAGCCTAATGCAAGATATGATCTACTAAATGTCTTTGAGGAGCCATATCTATTGGCTACTAAAAATCCAGCCAATGATGCAGCCAATGGGCTGCTAATTGATATAGCATAAACGATCTCATTTCTTTGTTCATCGCTTTCAAGAAAATACAGCGATACCTGCAAAAAGACTGCTGCTGCTATTATCGTAAAAATAATTTTATAGTTGATATTGCTTTTTAACCTGTCTGGTACTGTATTCGGTTCCATAACTAACCGCAAACTATCTGCTTTTTATCAATTTTCAAGTGATTATCGAAGATGCCCTATAACAAAACCACTATTCGGAATACTGGCCGAACGTATACTATGTCTTCTAAAAGATATCGGTAAAGTAAAATCTGTTGGCAATGATACAAATAATGAAAACTCGGCAGGTGTTAAACACAAAAAGGGAACAAAGTCTCGACCAATTCCCCATTTGGCATTGCTCCACATTCTTTGATTATTTTCTAAAATCTTGATCGAATCCTCACTTGCAATCTGATTATTTAAAAGCCACTCATATGCAAGATCAGGATCGACTACATAATCACAATATCTCAAGTAATCATCAAAAAAGACTATCTTTCTAAACACTGCAGATATGTCATTAATAGTGGAAATAATATCATCATTCTTTCCAATTATCATGCCTCTGATTGCAAGTGATATTGGGACTGAGTTTGCCTTTTGATGATAGTATTTTTCTATTCTTTTTCCGATTGTGTATGATGACGAGGTTCGACCATCAATATCAGGAACGGTTCTTATTGATGTGTGAGGAACAAAATTGCCTCTAAACCCAGTAATAATCTGTTTTGTTTTTCCGGCATCAATTTTTTGTAAATATTTGTCTAGATTTACAGCTGTAATATTTGCAATTTTATTCCATCTTATTGCAGTGGTAAACAAAAATTGAATCATTATCCCGCAATTTGTGTTCATGGCAGAGATAATCTTGTTAATTATTGGTTCCTGCTGTGGATCCGCCATAGTAAAATTGAGCTGATTTTCAAGCTCAAAGTCAAAGAAATAACATGATAAATCACTCTGAGAAGACCTTCTTGAAACAATTGGCAACATGGAAAGGCCAGTATCAATAAAATCAACATTCAAAGTTTTTGCATAAAAAATAATATCGTCACTAGTTGATCTGATCGCAAATCTTACAAGTTTACTATCTATGTGCTTGTAAATCTCAAATGAACGAGGAAAATCTGTGACAATATGTTCAAGTGATGCTTGTTTTTCTTTTAGTGGCGGAAAAATCTCGTAAGCACGCATATTTCGCCTTTGTGGTATTGAAAAATAGTTGGAATACATACCTCCACCAAAATAATTCCAATCCGGCTCTCCGTCTATGAATTTTTTAATTGGTTTTCCTGCTAATTTGTTACCAAATAGATTTTTTCTGGTTTCTACTCTAAACCAGACCATGCTATGTATTGTATTAAAAAGACTTAAAGATTATTTAACAATTTGAAACTAAGAAGCAGGATATCTTTACAAGTTTTTAAACAAAGAATGGTATCTGATACTGTCTTCTAAAGTGAAGTATGGAAGCATAGTAAGCGGAATGCGTGAAAATGGAGTTGTCATAGGCCTAGAAGATCTTTCTAGACACATCTATGTTTTAGGAGGTTCAGGCAGCGGTAAATCCACCTTGATTAGAAATCTATTCAAACATCTAGAAGTTGCAAATCAAACAGGCATCTTATCTAGTGCAGCTATTTACATTGATGTTAAAGATCAGGATGCAAAACTTTTCCTGCGTCAATGTGACAAGTTATCAATCGAAAATGATTTAGTAACTTATCTTGATATAAACAAAACAAATTTTGGAATAAATCTCCTTGAATTACCAAA
>JBBIVI010000153.1:2555-3353 GCA_037439825.1 Candidatus Nitrosotenuis sp.
GAACGAGAAATAATTGTAAGCAGAATGGTAGGACATGTTATGAATATGTTCAAGGAGTTCTATTCGCAGCAACAAACATACGTACAAATGGAAAGAATACTGCGTTTATTGTTACTTTACCTTTATTCAAATACGGATACGCCTACAATGTTAGATCTCTATGAGGTCATTGTGAGACTACAAAGAGATGGGAGCGCAGAGCTAGGTCATATAACTCGATTTTACAAAAACATGACCGGTCCAGAAATGAAAACTGCATTAAATTTAATCTCTTCATTGTCAAAGGAAGCTTGGATCTCACTTCTAAACAGAATAGAACCATTTGCAACTGATGCATATATGAGAAGTAAATTTTCTGTTAAACATACGACCATCGATTTTGAAAAGATGTTAACGCCAGGAAATATCACGATATTCAGAATCTCTGATACAGAAACACCAAAAAATTCACATGCCTTGGCAATTATGTCCATCGTCTTGAAAATTTGGTTCGCAGTTCAGGAAAGGGCAAGGAAAGAAGATGTAGAAAGAAGAACACTCGTCGTACTTGCTTTAGATGAATTTCAAAGAATTAAAGATCTTTCTGTTCTTCCTTCCATTTTATCACAAGCACGTGCATACAATTTAGGATTAATACTATCGCATCAAAATTTGGCACAAATTGATTCAGAACTCTTGGAAACAGTAGTTGGCAATACAGCAACCCAAATTTATGGAAGAGTGTCAGGAATAGATGCGAGTAAAATTGCTCACATAATTGAACCTCATTTTAGTAAAGAGTTAGCAGACCAAATTGTT
>JBBIVI010000154.1:0-3302 GCA_037439825.1 Candidatus Nitrosotenuis sp.
ATTGGAAGCATTTTCTTCCAAAGTCGTCGCAATTGATGCTTACAATACAATTTACCAGTTTTTGTCCATCATCAGGGGGCCCGATGGGACACTTCTTTCTGATTCCAAAGGAAGAGTGACAAGCCACCTAAGTGGTCTTTTCTATCGAAACGTCAACTTTCTATCTTTAGGGATAAAGCCAGTATACGTATTTGATGGCAAGCCGCGATCCATGAAATCTGCAGAAATCGAACGGAGAAGACACGAAAAAGCATTAGCCGAAGGTAACATAGAAGAAATGCGAAAGTACGCACAGCAAACGACGGCAATGCAAGATGGGATGGTCGATGATGCCAAACATCTTCTGGGGTTGTTCGGTATTCCTTATGTCGAGGCACCATCCGAAGGTGAGGCTACTGCAGCATACATGACACAGACAGGCCTTGCGTATGCCTCAGCTAGCCAAGATTACGACTCGCTTCTTTTTGGTGCAAAAAAACTCGTACGCAATTTTACAAATTCCGGCAGGCGGAAACTGCCAAACCGCAATACCTACATCGAAATAGAGCCAGAGATAATCGATTTACAAAAGCTTCTTGACGAATTAGGCATCACACGAGAACAACTTGTTGACATAGGCATACTCATTGGTACTGACTTTAACCCTGACGGTTTTGAACGTATAGGTCCAAAGACGGCACTAAAGATGGTAAAAGAATATGAAAAATTAGAAAACATACCGCAGATCCAAGACAAATTGGCAGAAATCGATTACAACCAGATAAGAAAGATCTTCTTGGAGCCAAAAATTGCCCATGTGACAGAGTTGAAATTTGGTAGCGTAAACAACTCAGAGATAATAAGATACCTTTCAGAAGAACGAAGTTTTTCACGAGAGAGGCTTGAAACGTCGCTTAATAGGCTTCAAAAAGCTACAGAAAGGCGCGGTCAGACGCTTGAGCAGTGGTTCTAGGAACTTTCATACGTAAAATTTTTTAATAATACCGAAAAAACGCAATCGACGTGAAAATTCAACTAGTCGCAATAACGGTATTTGTTGCACTACTAGCTTCAATAGTTTTGACAGAAGAGGCGTTTGCGCAGAAAACTACCAAAAACGAGATAAAATCAATTATGGAGACATATAGGAAAGCAGTTGCAAAAGCCCAGTCAGACTTTACAGCCGCAGTTAAAAAGGCAAATTCCGATGCAAAAAACGCCGTATCAAAAGGCTTGCCAATCGACAAAATAAATGCAGATTCAAAAGCTGCAATTCAAAAAGCAAGAACAGATCTCAAATCGGCAATGGAAAAGGCAAGAAGTGATGCAAAAACAAGCCTAGAACGCCTCAAGTCCACAATTGATGCAAGAGCATCAAAATAGGATTTTTTACAATTAATTTTTTCAGTATTAGCTGTTAAGTTGTTTTTTTAGTTCATCAAAAGCAGTTTGAATCTCATTTACTGCGGCCCCGTCTTCAAGCGTGCTAATGTCACCAATCTTTTCGTCACTTGCAATAGCTTTGAGTAACCTTCGCATTATTTTGCCACTTCGCGTCTTTGGGAGCTTTGAAACAAAATAGATTTCTTGTGGTGTAGCAATTGCACCAATTTGTTTTCTGACAGTGTCAATTACTTCTTTTTTTAGAGTCTCTGTCACCGTTACACCTTCTTTTGGAACCAAGAATGCGATTATTACCTCGCCCTTGATCTCATCTGCAATTCCACAAACTGCTGCTTCTGAGATCGACTTGTGGGAAACAAGACTGCTTTCAAGTTCCGCAGTGCCAATTCGATGCCCTGCAATCTTTAAGACATCATCTGCCCTTCCAAGCAACCAAAAGTAACCATCTTTATCTTTGATTGCATAATCTCCTGTATAGTATGCATTGGGATATTTTGACCAGTAAACTAGTTTGTATTTTTCATCATCACCCCACAAAGTAAGCAACATGCCAGGCCATGGCTTTCTTATTATGAGATAGCCTTTTGTTTCAGGTGGGACTTCGTTGCCGTTTTCATCAACTACTGCAATATCAACTCCTGGAATCGACAACGCGCCAGATCCTGGTTTTAGTGGTATTGTCTCTATTCCGGGTAGTGGCGATATCATCATGCCACCGGTTTCTGTCTGCCACCAGGTATCTATTATTGGGCATTTGTTTTTGCCAATCGTAGTGTAATACCACTTCCAGACTTCGGGATTAATTGGTTCACCTACTGTTCCCAATAACCTCAAGCTAGAAAGATCATACGAGTTTGGAATTGCGTCACCATATTTCATAAACATCCTAAGTGCAGTTGGCGTAGTGTACAAAATTGTAACCTTGTATCTTTGTACAATATCCCACATCCTTGCAGGTGTCGGATAGTCAGGAGCTCCTTCATACATCACCTGTGTCGCACCACAAACAAGAGGTCCATATGCTACATAGCTGTGTCCTGTCACCCATCCAATATCGGCAGTACAAAAATACACGTCAGAGTCCTGGATATCAAACGCCCATCGGAACGTCGCACTGATGTGAGTCAGATATCCACCAGTGTCATGTAGAACACCTTTTGGTTTTCCAGTTGTGCCAGACGTATACAAAATGTAAAGTGGATGAACGCTTTCTAGACGTTCTGCTTCGCATTTATTTGAAGAATTTTTCATTAATTCTGCCCAATCAAGATCTTTTTTGCCAAATTTAACCTGGTTGCTTGCGCGTTTCAAAACTATTACATGCTCTACAAAATCTAGATCCTCTATGGCAGAATCGATTGTTTCCTTTAGTTTTATCAGTCCACCCCTTCGATATCCGCCATCGGCAGTAATTATCACCTTTGAGTGTGAATCCAATACTCTATCTTTAATTGAATTTGCAGAAAAGCCGGAAAAAATCACAGTGTGAATCGCGCCGATTCTTGCGCAAGCCAGAATTGCCACAATCAATTCTGGCACCATTGGAAGGTAGACGGTTACCCTGTCGCCTTTTTTGACTCCAAGAGACTTCAATGCATTGCCAAGTCTTTGAACGTCGTCGTACAGCTGTCCGTAAGTGACTACGCGTCTTTCTTCGTTTTCCCCCTCCCAAAATATTGCCACTTTGTCCTTTTTTGCTTGGTTTACATCCAAAGCATTGTATGATGCATTTATTTTGCCACCAACAAACCAGCGCGCAAATGGAGGATTCCACTCCAGTGGTTTTTTCCAATCCTCAAACCAATGCAGATTTCGCGCTTGTGTTTCCCAAAATTTGACGTAATCCTGTGATGCACATGGTCTGATTTTTTGATCGTTGTTCCCCAGGCCGATCACATAGCTTTGTGATTCCACAAATT
>JBBIVI010000155.1:0-3252 GCA_037439825.1 Candidatus Nitrosotenuis sp.
CAAAAAAACTACAAGATCTAGCAACTGACATACTAGACGTAACTAGGATTGAGAATAACCGCCTCGTCATCTACCCAGAAAAAACTTCGATAAACTCACTAATACGCGAGAATGTAAAGATGTTAAAGACTGGTCTTGAAAAAGACGTTCAGATCATTGAAGAGTTAGATGACGACATAGAAATCAAAGTAGACAAGACACGAATTGACCAAGTACTGAGAAATTTGCTTGGAAATGCAATCAAGTTTACAGAAAAGGGCACAATTAGAATCAAGACCAAAGCCAACAGAGAATCAAACGAGTTGATTGTATCAGTAAGTGATACAGGTCTTGGAATACCAGAAGACATACTACCAAAGATCTTTGGCAAGTTTGTCACAAAGGGACACGAACGGGAAAATCAAAGTGGAAATGGTTTGGGTTTGTTCTTGTGTAAGGGCATCATCAATGCCCATGGTGGAAAAATCACTGCCAGAAACAACAAAAACGGCGGAGCCACTTTTGAATTCTCATTGCCTCTTTCTGCAAAGACCATAGAGTCGTTTGCAAACTAGTTTGTGTGCAACAGACAAACTCATCTTAAATTATCTATGAAAAAAACAAGCATTTGAGAATCCATGAAGATACTTGTTGCAGAAGACAATGTATTTACGGCCACGCAGTACACTAAGGCTTTGGAAAAGAATGGTCATCAAGTGATCGTTGCAAAAGACGGTCAGGAATGCCTAGATGTGTATTCTGGAGAGCTTGCAAAATCAGAGTTTAGTACGCTTGAGAAAAACCCCTTCGATGTTGTCCTCCTAGATAACAACATGCCAAAGAAAAGTGGTGTAGAAGTGGCAAAAGAGATCTTAGACAAAAGGCCCAACCAGAGAATCATTTTCGCTTCGGCTTATGACATCAATTCGCTTTTAAAGGCACCTGGGACAATGCCAGAATCAATTGAAATACTTGAAAAACCATTTTCGCTAAATACAATGATCAACAAAATACAAGCCTAAGCACGATTACATGTAAACTATTTTTGAGAGATGTTTTGCTTCTTTTAGAGCATCATCGAATTCTTTTTCTGTGAAAATTTTTTGTTGCGCGTAAAGACTTTTGAATTTTCTTCCATCATCTGCAAAAATGCCAACAAACACCCCTTGCTCTATTGGATACATCTTCATTCCGGCATACACTGCAGCAGACGATGGACTTACCAACATCTTTTCTTTTGCAAAGATCTCTTTTACTGCTGCAAATGCTTGTTCGTTTGTTACAGTTATCCAATCATCTACTACTTTTTCACGTCTTAGAAACAAATCCGGCTTTGCAGATTCTTCAAAGTTACGCAAGCCTTGAATTAGGTGATTTTGTTGTGGTTGAACTGCGATTACCTTGATTTTTGGATTTTGTTCTTTCAGATATGTTGCGATCCCAGTGATCGTCCCTCCGGTACCCACACCTGTGAAAAAGTGTGTGATCTTTCCTTCTGTTTGCTTCCAGATTTCCGGCCCTGTTCCTTTGTAGTGCCCCATGAAGTTTGCTTCATTTGAGTACTGATTTGGCGAGAAATACTTGTCAGGTCTTGCAGATGCTATAGAGGTAGCCAGAGCGATGCTTTGATCCGTTCCGGCGCCAACCTTTGGGCAGAGGTCATCGCTTGTTTCATACAACTTTGCACCAAGTGCAGAGATTATCTTTTTTGTTTCCTCACTTGCCTTTTCTGGAATGACTATTTCTACTTGGTAACCAAGAAGGTTTGCAATACCAGTAAGTGCAATGCCTGTATTGCCGGAAGTAGGCTCTATGATTATGGTTTGACCACGTTTGATTATGCCTTTTTCTTCGGCGTCTTTTATCATCCAATACGCAGCTCTATCTTTTACAGAACCAAATGGATTATGCCCTTCAAGCTTTGCATAGTATGTTTTTTTATCATTTGATAGCGAGTCTAGTTTTACAATCGGTGTATTGCCAATTCTCTTTAAGGCCTCTACGTCTGTCAACACTTTAGTGGCCACTTACTTCACCTTTTTAATAGAAAACTCTAATTCGTTGTCTCTTTTTTGCAACGACAAAAGCTCATGTCCGTTTCGCTTGACCCATCGAGATATGTCATCTTCTGCGTTTGGATCATCCGCAAGAACGGTTAGAGTCTCACCTACTTGCATTCTTTCTATTTCGATTTTTGTTCTAAATACTGGTTCTGGACAAAACAGCCCACGTGCATCTAATTTTTTAGTGGTTGTGCTCATCGACGTTTTGAATTTGCTTGTTTGCATATTAAAAGCTATTCTGTATTAGTGCTAGCTAAATTCAATGCGGCTTGAAAATACTTCAGTGTATCGTCATCGAATAAACAGAATTCGATGGCACTAAGAGACGTGGCCTCTTCTTGTAGAAAGTGTTTGGAATGTTCGATTAGGATTTTTGCGCAACGATCTTTTGGTAATCCAAAGATCCCTGAGCTTATTGCTGGTATTGAAATTGTAGTAAATCCATTTTTCGATGCGAGATGGAGCACATTATCTATTGCCTGTTTTAGCTTATAGTCCTCATTTCCTTCACCCATTCTTGGGCCTACTGTGTGGATTACTGCTCTACAGTGCAGATTACCTGCAGATGTCATGACTGCCCCACCTACTGGCACGTATCCGATTTTGTTGCTTTCTTGCTGAATTATTGGTCCTCCTTTTTTCACTATAGCTGCTGCAACTCCTCCCCCATGTTGTAGATATGAATTTGCGGCATTGACTATGACGTCGACATTTCTTTTGGTGATATCCCCTTTGATCACCTTTAACAGTTTACCGTTTACTGTCAGTTCAGAATTCAAATTGCCATTCTGAGCATACTGGATAGATTTCTATCTTTGAGTTTCGATGGATCATAATCAAGAAGGTTGATTTTCCTTGAAATTCTCCTCATCAAATACACTGCAAGTTTGTATAATATAGACCACAAATAGCTGTTTTGGTTTAACTCATACATTTTCAAAAGTAGAGATAGTATCCATTGAGAATTCGGATAGTGTTCCCTGATGTATTCCGCAAGATAGTCTTTTGAATTGTTGATTTTGTATTTTATGTGTTCTAATGTTTCCAGCTCTTTTGCATAACCGGTTTGCTGTATTGTGATTTTACCATGTTTCATGGCAAAAATGGCACTATCAAGATTGTTTTCTCATTCTATTTCATTGACACAGCGCCGCAATCTTTACAAGACGTGAGAGTCGCTACCGGCAACACCTGATTTGTAGTGCTGCAA
>JBBIVI010000156.1:0-3143 GCA_037439825.1 Candidatus Nitrosotenuis sp.
GGCAACGATATTGAGTTCGGTCTCGTTTGGTGTTCGGCCTATTTTTTTTGAGAGATATTGGAGTTCTTGTGGTTGTAGGCTCATCTTCTTGCACCGACGGTAGCAATAAGGGATTCAAAGATAAGAGATGACGGTTTTGAGTCTTGTGGATTTATCTCTGCTTCTACGGCACGTTCTGGATGCGGCATCATACCTACAACGTTTCCTTCTTTGTTACAGATTCCAGCAATATCAAATATTGAATCATTAATGTTTTCGCCATAACGGAATACTATCTGATTGTTTTTCTTTAATTTGTCAAGTGTGGTCTTGTCCACATAATATCTACCCTCGCCGTTTGCAATTGGGATTGGGATTCTTTGTTTGAGTTTGAATTTGTTTGTAAATGGCGTCTTGTTGTTTTCGACTATGAGTTCAGTCCAGCGGCACATAAAAGTAAGAGAGGTGTTTTTGAGCAAAACCCCTGGTAGAAGTTGAGCCTCAACAAGAATTTGAAAACCGTTGCAGACTCCAAGAACAGGCATTCCTTTATCTGCCATTTTTTTTACGTCAGCAATCACTGGGCTGTGCGCTGCAATCACGCCAGCTCTTAGACGGTCCCCATAGGAAAATCCTCCTGGTAGAACTACTGCGTCAAGGTCTTTTGGAAGTTTGTCCTCATGCCAGTAATACTTGACGTCTAGCTTGAAGACATCTTGGAGAACATGGTACATATCCCGATCGCAGTTGCTACCGGGAAAAACTATGACGCCAACCTTCACATGTAAAATTGATTGATGGCGTTATTAAATCAAATCGGCAAAAAGCGTCCCAGATATCGCCACAAATCTTTTTTATCCACAAAAAAAACCATTTCAGATCATGGGATATGTAAGAGACATTATGAACAAGCACGTAATTACGATATCAAAAGAAAAATCATGCCTTGAAGCAGCAACTACGCTTAAGGAAAAAGACATTAGTTTTTTAGTGGTCATGGAGGGGCAAAACCCAATTGGCATAATAACCGAGGCTGATTTTGTAAGAAAACTAGTCGTTGCAAACAAGATCGCCTCAGATCTCAAAGTATCAGACATCATGTCACCCAAATTTAGATGGGTCGAACCTACTACGACGATCGAAGACGCCGTTCAAAAAATGCTAAACAACAACATACGCCGCCTCATAGTACTTGAGAATCAAAAACTAGTCGGGGTAATCACCCAGACTGACTTGGCAGCATATCTTAGAAGTAAGCTCCTAATTGATGAGACAGTCAAGTCAATAGGTAAAGACGACTAGACTACAGTAAATGTTACTTTGCTAACCATCGGATTGTAGATTCGAAGATCATCGCATAATTTTTTGATGGTTTCCTGTGCTTTTTGTTTAGTTTTTGCTTCAATTTGGAATTTGAGCATTTTTGCTGAACGGATTTTTTTGACTGATGAATAGCTCCCCTTAAGTACAAGGTCATTTAGAATGGTTTGCCCTTCTGGATCACTCATGCTTGGCTTATTTTCAATAATAACTTGGACTTCAAAGAGTGGCATGTTTTGCACGAGATTTTCTCTAATATAATCTTGAATTCGAAAAATAGAGTCGAATTGAATTTATAACACAATGCCAGTCAGAAGCTGAAGTGAGCAGACATAGATATTGGAAGTTAACAGCCGAGGAGATATCAAAGGCAACATACGATCAGAATAAAGTTCTGAATTGGGAGATAAAGGGTGTCAAAGAGCCTGAAGACCAAGCTATTTTCATCGGCGTGTTTTTGTACAGAAATGGCACACCCATCGACTACACACCAACCAAAGGAATTGCGTTTTATCACAACAACGTAGAGAAACCAGAAGTAGATGATGTAGCAAAATTTCTCAAAGATAGGTTTGGCGGCGAACACAAAGAAAAAGGAAGTCGCATATTTTTAGAAGGCTCAAAGGAGATCTATTCTGGCCAAGATATCGGCAAGCTTGCAAAGGAGATGGAATCCAAATTCAAACTTAAAGCCACAATATCCATAGAATTCCAAGATATTACAGAAGAAGAACGTAAAAAATCAGGCTTGACAGATGCCAAACTACTACCCATTCCTGGCAAGCACTAATCCGTTATCGCAACCTAAATAGAGATTCATGTTGAAGTTATATCGGAAATGTCAGAGCTACAGGGAATTTATGCGCATTTGTCGGAGTTAAGAGGCAGACTCACCAGGATCGTAATCTGTGCTGGAATCATAATCACATTCATTTTGACATTTAGGGCAGAGCATCTAGTCTACAGTGGAGTAACTTTGTACTATCCATTTCCCGATCCACTTCACAACTTTGCGGCCCAAATAACAAACTACATGAAAGAGACCCTTGTTCCGTCCGATGTCCAACTAATTCAAACTGCACCAGGTCAGGCATTTTATGCCCAAGTCTACGTTGCTGCACTTATTGGGATAGTATTGTCGATGCCGATAATTGTCCGCGAGTTTACCGCATTCATCAAGCCTGCATTAAGTGAAACCGAGGTACATGCAGTTCGCTCAATTGCCGTACCTGCCATGGTGCTGTTTGTTTCAGGTGTTGTGTTTTCATACCTCACTGTCATACCATTCATGCTGGACTTTTTGTACCAGTATGGTGAATCTTCAGGACTGGTCACATTTCTAAATGTCATCGACTTTGTTACTTTTGTATTGCAGTTTTTGCTTGCGTTTGGGGTCGCGTTTCAACTCCCACTTATTATGTACGCGGCAACGGTATCCGGCCTTACCGATGTCACATTTTGGCGAAGAAACATCAGATATGCAATAGTAGCTCTTGTCATAATTGGCGCAGCTGTAACTCCAGATGGAAGTGGGGTCACCATGTGGTTCATCTCAGGACCCATGATTGGACTGTATTTGGCAGGCATGATAGTCCTTGAGCGACATGAGCGTAAAGTTAAAACACTTAAATCTAAAGTTTGACTACAAGATAGCAGATGTTAGGAAACATTGCCAACTTCATTGCAGGACAAGAATGGATCTTTATTATCATCATAGCCGGAATCCTGATCTTTGGTGCAAAAAAGATCCCAGAGCTTGCCAAGACAATGGGCAAGGCAAGAGTAGAATACGAAAAAGGCAAATTTGAATCAGAAAAAGAGCTCAAAGACCTAAAGGAAAAGAA
>JBBIVI010000157.1:0-3132 GCA_037439825.1 Candidatus Nitrosotenuis sp.
GATAACACTTACACCTATGCTTTCGACTCTGTCGATTCTAAATTACGTAGATATCGATTCTGAATCACAAATGATTGGCTACGGCCTTGCAGTACTGCTACTAAACGCTGCGATTTACTTTGTTACACCAGCCTTTGCAATAATCAAAATTAGAGACACATTAGCTAACAGAGGCAGGCTCAAGTGATTTCTTTTTAATTGCAGTTAGCACAAAGACGCCAAGCCCAATTACGAAAAATACAACATATGGTATCGCGCTACTTGAAAACTCCGATACGAGACCTGCAGTAATCGGTCCAGCCGCCCACCCAATACCAAATGTCGTCTCATACGCACCAATTGTCGCGCTAGATGATTCCTTTGGAATTTTTCTTAGAATGACTTCGAGCGTTAGTGGAAATATGATGCTGAACCCAAATCCCATAACAAGCATTGCAGCTGCAAACTCAAAGATTGAGTGTGAAAAAAACGACAAGACAAGACCCGTAGAAATCGCAGTACTTGATGATATCAATACCGCTGCAGTCTTTTTAGCAAGTCTTTCAGTCAACGCCAGAGTTATCACGCGTGATGCGCCAAATACAAAATATAGTATCTCGATTTCCGTTGCAGACATGCTTCTGTCATTGAGAAATGCAGGGTAGATGGTCAGAATTATTCCAAATGACGATGCACAGTAAAGCAAAAGCACGATCACTACAGGAAACCTGACTACTTGCTTTATCCCAGAAAAAGAAATGCTCTGTCCGTGTCTTTGTGGGCCGTTTTTTGAGATTTGTAGTGTGAAGATAATTGCGGCAGCCATTATGAATGTGGCAATTACAAATAACATCCTGTATGTAACATCCATGCCTTCTAAGAGGAATGTACCAACGAGTGGCCCTATCATAAATCCGCTTACAAAAAATCCCGTAAAGTGGCCAATGTTTTTGACACGTGAGCTGTCCTGACTTGAACTAGATATGATTGACTCAGCAGAAGGCCAAAAGAATGCGTGTGCGACGCCAGTCAGTGCCCTGAGTATCATTATTTCTGGAACAGATTTTGCCAAAGAAAGCAAATACACAGATACAACGTTTATTGTGACACCAATTGAGAGTAGACGCCCGTTGTTGAATTTTCCAAGAAGTATTCCAACTATGACTGGGATGAACATGTATGGAACAAAGTTTGCAAGACCGATGAGTCCAAGCTCTGCGTACGATGCGCCGATTTCATTTTTTGCAAATAGCGGAACTATTGGATTATGAATTCCATAAGAAATCCCAATTATGAGGCCCGTGATATTGATTAAAGCAAGTACCTTGTTCATTTGTACGCTGCGACTATTATAGCTCCGCCCATTAGATCCTCTTCAAACTCGACTCTTGCAAATTTTTCAAGTAGTATTGCCCGAAGTTTCTTGTTTTGCGGCCATCTCTTGTAGGTACCATACAATGTAGCAAACTTAAGGCCGAGCTTGCCACCTGCAGCAAACGCAATGATTGGCAGAATCACTCTAAGATAAAATGAAACGCCAGCTCTTAACACAGGATGGTCTGGCTTGCCAAGATCTACTATGATAAATCGCCCTCCTTGTTTTAGGACACGGTGGATCTCAGAGATTGCAATTCTAAGATTGATTGCATCTCGCAAAGAATACCCACACAAAACCGCATCAAATTGACCTTCTCTAAATGGAATGTGTTCAAATACACCGCACGACATGTCTGGCATCTTTTCAAAAAATGTACTTGTGTTCTTTAGCATAGGCACCAGTGGATCATATAACGTGATTTTGATATTTCCATCACAGATCTTTTCTGCTGTCTTTGACATGTTTCCAAACCCAGAGCCTGCATCAAGAATCAAGTCGCCTTGGTGCACTCTGCCTTTGATTCCACGGTTTCGGTGTTCTACGTCCTTGCCAAGCGAGATATACGAGTTGACCTTGTCATATATTGGGATGATTTGGCGCAATACCTCAATTACTTCGCCCCAGTAGCTTCCAAGTCCCATTTATGATATCAACAAATAGACATAATTTGTACTAGCTGGTCTTAGGACGGCTTTGGAAATTTCTCTTTTGCCACCTTGGCGTGTTTCTCCAAATCTGCGTCGCTGAGTTTTTCGAGTATTTTTTTGTCTTTTGTTATGACCGCTGCCTTGATGTGTTTTGTTCCCTCTCTTTGCTCTGTTTTTAGATCAATTGCAGCAATTGCCAACGCGATTGCGTCATCAAGTGACATGTTGTCTTTGTAGTTTTTCTCCAAAAACGAATTAACCTCTTCTGCGTTTGCTCCAATTGCAACCGCAGCGTACGAGACGTATGTTCCTGAAGGATCCGTAACATAGACCAGGTTTCCCCTCTGGTCCACACCCGCAATAATTAGTGCTACGCCAAAAGGCCTTACCCCCGAATACTGTGTGTATTGATGACACCTGTCTGCCAGATGTTTTGCTACAGTCTCCACTTCGACTTGTTCGTCATAGATTAGTCTGTGGCTTTGTGAAAAAGTTCTTGCATCGTCCACCTGGACTCGTGCGTCCGGGATGTAGCCTGCGGCTGCAACGCCAATGTGATCGTCTACCTGAAAGATCTTTTGTGTTAGTCCGGCGACCTGAAGCTTTCGTGGTATTTCTTCTACTGCCATGACGACTCCATCCTTACTTTTTATTCCGATTGCCAAAGTTCCGCGCTTTACTGTCTCGATGGCATACTCTACTTGGTATATTCTCCCATCAGGTGAATACATTGTGGGCGTCATGTCGTACCCACGTGCTGGCATCATAATGATCAGAGCTATCTTTGTTGTCAATTTAAGCGTTAGTTGGGCACTCTAGCCTCAAATTTTTGGATCGGATTTGGAAGAGATTTGGAAATAGTGTTTTAAATCAAGATCCGGTTTTCAGAGCATGGAAAAATTAGTAGAGATCCGCCAGCTAATCCAAAACAGATCCGCTACTGCCCGCAAGCCGGATCGTGATGCGCAAAGACTGTTACTTTATGTATTTACTGCGACTCGTGGTGGTTACACAAGGCTCCAGATAATCAACCTCCTTTCGGAAAGGCCGATGAACACAAACCAGCTTGCGTTTGAGATGAACCTAGACTACAAGGCAGTCCAGCATCATTTAGAGACACTTGGGAAA
>JBBIVI010000158.1:0-3128 GCA_037439825.1 Candidatus Nitrosotenuis sp.
AGCTTTTTTGTTTCAAAATCTGCTTTGATTTTTGCAAGGCGTTGCGCGTCACCGTGATTGGCCTTTAGTAGGGCATCTATGTCGTCCGTAAAGAACTGACCCATGGGATATTTTCTGCAGTGGGTTTACATAAACTGATTGTGTATGAAGCGTTTACCTCCTTCGAAATTCATTTTAAACAGTGACAAAAACCCCTCATATGACAATCAAATACGAGGACTTTACAAAGCTGGACATTAGGGTTGCCAAGGTGGTTTCTACAGAAAAAATCCCAGGCAAGACAAAAATCATCAAAGGCACAATTGATATCGGTGGCGAAATAAGAAATCTCATAATTGGTGGTGCCCAGTATTTTATCCCAGAAGAATTGGTGGGGAAAACAGTGATTGCGATAACCAACCTCGAACCAAAAATGGTCGGTGACGTGGAATCAAACGCAATGCTTTTGGCAGCAGATCTAAATGATAAACCATACTGGTTGACAGTAGATGAATCGATTCCTGCTGGAACAAAAATAAAATAACTTTAGCCGATTCCAGGGCCGTCTTTTTTCATTTCTACTGGTTTTACAATTTTTTGTTGTAATTCGTTTGTATCTATCTGCAGCCTGAGTATTTTCTCTATTTTGTGTATGATGTTTTTTGCTGCACCGTGTTGTGGTGTTTCCGGATCGTAGATTTCACCGAATAATCCAATGCCATCAATATCTTTGTTTTTTGCCGCACCGAGTATGAGTCCGTTAAACCAAGTGATACTTTTTACATCATTTAAGAGGCTATTGATTCCGTATGATTTTAACATCTCGAGGAGCTTGATGTTTGTTGCTACTCCGTATACTGCATCGCAGTTTGATTTTTGAAACGGCATGTAACCGCCTGTAGAAATTATCATCTTTATTTTACCAAATTTTTCTACTGTATCTACTACAAAATTTACCAGCTCGGAGACTGTGTTTGGTTCTTGTGGTTGGTTGTCGCCTGTAAAGATCACAAGTGAGTTTTTCTCATCAACAAGGATCTTGTACTCATCTTTTGGTAATTCAATTAGGCCATCTTTGTGGTTAACCCAGGGTTTGTCGGTCAAAATGAGTTTTGCAGCATCTACGGCAGCAATTTTTTTTGCAATGTGCTCGGTGACCAAACCTCCAACTCTACCCATGTCTGGCAGAGATGAGATCAACACGATGTCCTTCAACTTAAAGTTACCAAAAAATTCAGCTTTCATAGAAAATGATTGCAGTCGCTTAGTATATTCACTTTACTTACAAATTATAATAAAAAAGTGAGTCTAATCGTAAATCATTAGACCTTTTTCTTCAAGCAGTGAGTGAAGATTGTTTACAGACCTGTATACGTCTGGCTCTTTTTTGGCGCCTGTACAGACAAGCTTTCCTGACGAGAAAAGCAAAATGACAGTTTTTGGGTCAAGCATTCTGTGTATTAGGCCTGGGAACTGCTCTGGCTCATACATGCTTCTTGGGAGAGTTCTTGCTGCCTGTTCTAAGTGAATCTTGCCACCTAGGTTGATTGAGGCAACTATGTTTTGGATATCTACTACAGCATCTTTTTTTATCTTGATGCCGCCTTTTCGTAGCTTTTGGACCACAGACTTGACTGCACTTCTTGCCATCTCCTCGGATTTGGCACCCGTGCAGACCATCTTACCTGATGTGAAAATCAAAGTCGCTGTCTTGGGGCTCTTTAGTCTGAAGACTAGTCCTGGAAACTGATCTGGATGATACTCTACATCTGGGAAATTACGAGTAATTTCATTGAGGTCCATTTTCTGATCCACTGAAGCAGAAGCGACCACGTTCTCAATGCTTACTATTGGCTTTGTTTGCGGCATACGATACCCCTTGATTTAAGTAGGCTATATAAAAAGCACTTTCTAATTGTTTACCAAGCGGACAACTTCTTTGAAATTTAGAGGCACAATCATCATACAAATCAATTAATTTGGTAAATCCTGGCTTTGAGTAACTTGAACTTCACGGACATTATGTCTACGGACAATCTCTTTGGTGAAGATGCCTCAAACCCACTCATGTGGCTAATTTGGTTCGTCCCGATCGTAATCTTCATGTTTTATGGTCAGAGAATCCAACTCCAAATAACATCTGGTGAGATCGCAAAAAACATTGAAAAGCTGAAAAAATACAAGGAAGATTCTAGGACAGAACTGATCAACTACCTCAAAGGTCTCAACATAACAACGGATGTCACAAAAAAGATAGATCGGTTTTTGGAATACTTTACTATCATGCCAGTAGATATAGATCCAAACGGAATAATGCCAAAGATAAAACACATCTTAAGATCAAAAGAAGATTACACCCGACTCCAAGTAAGATCCCTTTCTGACACTATGGGTCATCTTGAACAAAGCAAGATTCAAAACATGCTAGAGGTTGTAACATCGCTTCATATGTTGCACAAGCTTGTAAGGCATCTTTATCTGACTGCAAAAAAACAAAACAATTTTCCACTCATTTTGCCTTTACAGATGATGATTCCGTTTATCATGGAACAATCAGCCGCATTAAAGGATGCAATGTCGGCACTAAAACAAGGTCAGCCAATTGGTGATGGAATAGGCCCTATGGTTGTTGGAAAAATGATGCTCAAGACACAAAAAAAGACCATAGCATTTGAAACTGTGTGTGGGCAAACCGAGTTTGATCAAAGAATACTTTATCTGCTGAAAGCAGAAGGACCAGCTGCGACTGTGGGAAGGCCTGGTGATGCAGTCGAGATACTTGTTGCAGAAAAGAAACCAGACATCATCATAATGGTGGATGCTGCACTAAAACTTGAAGGTGAGGATTCTGGCTCAGTCGCACAAGGTTTTGGAGCAGCTATTGGGGGAATCGGTACGGATAGATTCCAAATAGAAGAGATTGCAACAAAAAACAACATCCCAGTTTATGCGTTGGTAATAAAGCAATCAGTTAAAGAAGCAATCACACTGATGACAAAAGAGATAGCAGACAAAGCAGACGAAGTTGAGTCACAAATACACCAAATTATTCTTGATAATACAAAACCCGGCCAAAGTGTACTTGTGGTGGGTGTTGGAAATACACTTGGAGTGCCGCAATGATGTTCAAGAAAAAAGAAAAACCATTG
>JBBIVI010000159.1:0-3083 GCA_037439825.1 Candidatus Nitrosotenuis sp.
CAAAGGTGCATGTGTCTAGTGTGATCTCATCGCCGCTTAGTAGGGACTGAAACACCAAGTTTCTTTTTTTGTCAGAATTTTTTAGAATTCTTCCAAATGCACCAAGCTTACGATTAAAGTTTAATTTAGCTAATCTCATCACCGCTCCGTTTTTTGCTAATCTACACTTGAAAATCAAATTTGATAATCAAGATGATGTTCGAATCGAACATACGATTTTTTTGTTTGTTTAATAAACGGAAAGTTTTGTTTTGCACAAACAGAATTTATTTTTTAATTGCAAACTGGCCTTTCTTCTTTAACATAAAACCGGACACACCAATTGCAACCGGAACTATGATCAAAACGGGATCAATACCAAAGATCTCAAACGAATACTGCTCTTCAACTTCTTGTGGGGCTACTGTAGTATCTTCTGAAATAACTTGGATGGTCTTTGTCACCGCAGAACCAGAATACAACCCGCCACCAACTGTAGATTTGATACTTAATTGATCTGCCTGAGGTATGATTACTGCTTTTGCTTCGCCAGTAGTGCCTGTCCTACTGTCTGTTATCTGGACTATTCCACCATCTATTTGCCATTGTACGGCCATTCCTGAAAGGGGCTTTCCGTTGGCACTTGCAGAAACAGTTACAATAACCGAATCGGTATTACTTACCGAATCCGGTCCGGAGATGCTAAGCTGTGGAACCAAACTAGTTATTGTGATGTCGTCTTTGAGAAGAGGAAGCTCCTTTGAGAGGAACGATACTTGAGTTTGGCCGCTCGCCTTTGGTGCAACGTCGAATGTGCTGTAGTAGCTTCCCTTCGCTATTGTTATTTTTGCAGGAATGTCTATCAGTCCTTGGTCCTTTACTACCACGTTGATCTCTACATCGTTTGTCGCATAAGTTGGCAGGCCTGCAGAGTTTACCAGCTGAATTGAAAATACGTCATTGTTTCCAACAAAAATTGTCTTCGAGTGTTCTAGAATCAGGTTTGCTGGATCCGAAGAAAGACTTTCTATTTTTGTGGTGTCTTCAAACTCTCCTACTTCAATTGATAGATCCGTTGTTCCTTTCTTTAACGACCTAGCATCAAGTATGATCAGAGTGTCTTTTGGCAAGATCTTTTTTGGTTGAACCTCGATGTACCCATTTGGTGCAACAAATACCTCCTGAGCCTCTGGAAAACTTGTCACCTCAGTGCCGTCCTTTAGATAAAGAACCATTGGAAAACTGGTTCCTGCCAATACATCTGATATTAGAGGTTCGGCGACAAGCTCTAACGAATCCTTGTCTGGACCAAATATGTCAACAGATGTAATCTCACCTTCATTTACTACCGCCCTTAATTCCAACTCTGTTGGCGCACTGTGATTTACTGTGCCAAATACTAACGCAATTTGATCCCCTTTTCTAATTATGACATCTGGAACTGTCAGCGATTTGCTGTCTGATGAATCTATTTTTACTGTCAAATCTCTTTCTGCCACAACTGGATTTTCATCCTCATCTTCCAGATATACAACTCCAATTAGCTCCGACTTTCCTGTGGTAAGTACGGGCAGAGCCTCGAATTTGATCAATTTGTCATCCATGAGTTCTAGATCTTTTGCTTCAATTTCCTCAGTTTCTACTGATAGTGGATCATCTGTGGAAATAGACAACTCGTATGTATCTTCAAGGCCTGACGTAAGCGAATACTGCGTGTATCCCCAATACGAGCCCTTGTTTATGGTAAAATATCCAGATGATTTGTGGTTGTAGTTATTGCTGTAATTGGTAGCCTCGTTGTCGTTCGAATCGACTAGTTTGTAGTAAACGGTAATGTCTTTTTGTGCCAGTACAGGCCTGCCAGATGAATCTTGAAGCTGTGCAATGATAAATCCCTTTGATGCGTCATGAATGGAGAGCGTCTTTGGGTATGCATATAACTTTACTGTGAGATCCTCGTCCTTTTCGATTGTTACGGTAGCACTTTCAGATTCAACTCCTTGTGACGTTGCATACAAAACAGCCGTGCCGGATTTTTTAACATTGAATTTACTATATGCTAAATACTCGCCCTTTTTGATGATCATGTTCTGTGTTGATAATCCGATTACATCTTTGCTTGCAGTATCTAATGTGATCACAGTATCTTCTTTTGCGATAACTGGAAAGCCATCCTCATCTGCCAACTGGACTGCAACATAACCCTCAGTTGGGCTGCTTGTCGTGAATGTGTCTGGAGTTACCTTCATCAAAAGTGTGGCAGCATTGTTTTTGTTTCCATATACTGTGACTGGGATCTCTTTTGATGTAAACCCTGGTGCTGCCAGATAGATCTTGGTGCTCCCCGCCTTGCCTGATTTTACCATGACTTCAGTCACAAATGAATCTCCTTCTAGAACTTTTTCTATGTGTAGCACTGATGAATCAAGTGAAGTAACAGTTAGGCCTGAGATCTGAGTAGGGATCATCTGAGTTCCGTCGGTAACAAAGACGTGTATCTTTCCTTCAGAATTTTCAACTAGCTTAGATGGAATTAATCTGATGTCAAATTCTTCAGCATAGGCTAAGCTGACAGTGATGGTATAAGCTATGAATACAGCTAGGATTATCCCTACTCTCAAACAGTCTTCTGGCTTAAAAAAATCATATAAGACGGTGTTTGAGCTTTTTGAACAAATACTACGATATTAGAAAAAATCTCTGAAATTTATTCGATGTAATGGGCTCATCAGATGATATAGTTCTCAACCAGTTGTACCTAGTAGATGGTCTCATCAAACGCCTAATTGAAAATCAAGGAATTAAAACAGAGCTTGACACAAAGCAAGAGCGACAACTTCCGTTTGATGTCAAATCAAAGATACAGAGTATGCTAAAGGTACGAGAAAAACTACAAGCAAGGTTGTCAAGACAACATCAAAGACAGTCAACTGACAAAGATATTGATTTGCTTGTTGGCAATTTTCATTTTTATGACAAACAGTACGGCAAAGCAATTAACTTCTATGAAAAATCCCTAAAAACAAATCCACATGAAATTGCTGCATTGATCAACAAAGGCATCGCAACATCCAAGCTTGGCAACCACAAGGAAGCAATCTCAC
>JBBIVI010000160.1:0-3068 GCA_037439825.1 Candidatus Nitrosotenuis sp.
GCTCCTCAAAGAACTCGTGGAATTTGTGAAGCATGTACGGTTTTGAGTACAAAGTAAGCACCGTACTTAGTACGTAAATTATGATTGCAAACGGAATTGCTAGGCCGTCAAGCTTAAAGCCGAATTCGCCAAAGAGGCTTGTCCACTGGTAATGCTCCTCATATGTGCCTTTTAGGGCCGCGTCAATTAGCAAGAATGTGCAGTACAAAAGCAGTCCGAAGCTAAACCAAGTTGCCGCATTTGCACCTACTTTTCTTCCAATTATGTATGCTACTGGCGCCAGTAACAGAGGCAGGAATACTGCCTGCAATAATGCGAACTCCACTACCCCTTCAGGCTCCTGAATTCAGCAATGTCGACGTTCTTGTACATTCTGTATGCTACAATAATCAATGCAAGCCCTACGCCTACTTCGGCGGCGGCAATCGCAATTGAAAATAGTGCAAATGTCTGTCCCTGACTGCTTGGCAAGAATCTTGCAAATGCAACCAAGTTGAGGTTTGCTGCGTTAACTATCATCTCTACTGCAAAAAGCATGCGAATTGCGTTTCGCTTTACAGATATTCCGTAAATTCCAATTGCCAAAAGTGCAATTGACACTATGAGAAAATCACTCAGCGTATTGGTCATTTGTTACATCCTCCCTTCTTGCCAAAGTTAGTGCTCCAATTACAGCAGCTGCCAAAATCAATCCCATTAACACAAGTGCAGGCCAATAGTAAGTAAGAAAGTCTGCACCTATCGTCCTGAAGCCGACAGGTGGCTCTTCTGTCTGAATTGACTTGATACCAGAGCTAAGAATTATTGCCCCAAGTGACACCATCATGACTAGCATGAGTCCTATTCCAGCATACCTTCTTCGCTTGTCCTCAATTTTGATGAAAATAAGCTGTCTTCTTACAAGCATTACCGTAAATAGAATCAAGACTGCAATTGAGCCTATGTATACTGCAATCTGAAACATTGCCACAAAGGGAGAATCAAGCAACAAAAAGAATCCGGCAATTCCTCCAAGTGTGCCCATCAGTGCAATAGAGCCGTAAATCAGTGAGCGGACTTCGAGTGCTGCAATGGCAGAGCCGATGGTAATTACTGCAAGTCCCAAAAATACCGCATCAGCCATGTGTGGCACCTCGATCGTCGAATACAATTTCTGCGTCTTGCTGGACATTTGGCTTGACCTGTAGTTGTGCTGGAGTGTAGATCAGACCTTCCTTTGTAAATGAAGACAATTCGTAATCGTTTGTCATGTATAGGGCGTAAAATGGGCATGCGTCAACGCAGAGACCGCAAAAGACGCATTTGCCGTAGTCGATTTGCGGCATGATGGCTTTTTTGTTTTGTTTCCATTCTTCTTGGACTTTGACCATCGCAATTGCCTCTGCCACTCCCTCACATGCTATTGAACAGAGCTGGCATCCTGTGCATTTGTCATGGAACAACATATGGCGGCCTTTGTATCCTGCAATGCCAACACCACTTGTTGGATCAAACTGATATCCGTCGCCTACAAACTTGAGCTTTTGTTCTGGGTATCTGAGTGTGAATCGCTTTACTGCAAGGTGTTTGATTCCAGAATTGAGTGCTTTGATGATTCCTGTTGCAGTTCCCATTTTACAGTATTCCCTCCGGACCCAGTACCCCGGCATACAGCAAGCCGAGTGCTATAAAGATGTTAACAAACGCAAGACCGATTAGTTTGTACCAACCGATGTGGAGAAGTAGATCTATTCTGATTCTTGGAAAGACACCTCTTGGAAGCAAGATGAAAAATATTACTCCGACTACTTTGATGACAAACCACAGAACGTCGTTGAGCATTTGCTGATCAAGCAGTGGTAGCCCTGGGAATCTTGCGACGATTGGCCCCATCTCGATTCCTTTTTCAATGATTTCCTGTGGGAATGGTGGCCACACCATTGGGCCGTTCCAGCCACCAAGGAATAATATCACAAACAGCGCAGCAAATGCATACAGTTTGAGGTATGAGCCAAGTTGTACAAGGCCGTACATCATTCCAGAGAACTCGGTGAGCCATCCTGCAACTATTTCACTTTCTGCCTCAGGCAGGTCGAATGGGATCCTTTCAAGTTCTGCAAGCATTGCGATGAAAAATACAATAGCGCCAATTGGCAAAAATACAATCCACCAGTACGTGTGCTGGCTTTCAGCAATCTCAGTCAGATTCAAAGTTCCAGTAAGTATGACTACACCGAGAACCGACAAAATAAGTGGGATTTCAAATGAGACCATTTGGTGCAACGCGCGAATTCCTCCAATGAATGGGAATTTACTGTTTGCAGACCATGAAGAAAGCACCGTGATCACTGGGAAGAAGCCAATTATTGCAAAGACTGCAATTACGCCGACATCGACGTCTGCTACCACCCAACCGCCACCGGCTGCAGGAATTAGTGAGACAAATGCTGCTGCAGTTGCCACAAAAAGGACAGGTGCTGCCCAAAATATCGGCTTGTCTGCCTTGGCAGGAATTATGATTTCTTTTGAGAGTAGCTTGATGCCGTCACTCATCAGCTGCAAGATGCCTTCGATTTTTCCACAGTAAAATGGACCTACACGAAGCTGCAACTTGGCAAGCATTTTTCTTTCGATGAAGATTGTTCCTGCTGCAAGCAGTGCTGCAAAGCCAAAGCCCGGAAACATAGCAATTCTGAAAAAGTCTGTCTGTATGAAAGACTTGAGCAGTGGGATCTGTCTTGATGGATCCGCCAAGATAGTAAACGCAAGGTACGGGCTGAGTAGTTTGCCTCCAAGCACAGGCAGCTCCAAATAGAACAAAAGTATCTGTACCAGAGGAATCCCAACTAGTGTGAGCAGAACTATTGCCCAAAACGTATTATCGAGAATCGACTTGATGAAGTAACTTAATCTGAATTTTGGCGCAATTGTCGACATTTATCTATCAGCCTCCACCGGCCAGTAGTTAAGACTCCAGTAAACTGCTGGCATGTTTCCAAGTTTTTCACCTTTGAGAAGATACGGCATGCAAATCAGATTTCTAAACGAGCCCACACTCATCTTGACTCGGTATGGTTCTGGTTGGTTTC
>JBBIVI010000161.1:0-3060 GCA_037439825.1 Candidatus Nitrosotenuis sp.
AAGAGGATCCAAGCCTAGCAAAATTCAACTTCAAAGCAAAAAACAAATGGATCAACGGTGGTCACAACAGTACAATAATCAATGAGTATTATGGGGGAGGCCAGGCTCACATCAGGAATAAGCCTTTTTCATTTGAAAAAGACGAGCCACCTATTCTGTTAGGACAAGACGGTGGCGCAAATCCAGTCGAGTACGCACTTACTGCACTAATTGGCTGTCTGACTACAAGCTTGGTGTACCACGCATCTGCAAAAGGAATCAAGATCGACGAAATAGAATCGACACTTGAAGGAAACCTAGATCTCAGAGGATTTCTCGGTATGTCTGAGAATGTAAGAAACGGCTATGAGAACATCCAAGTTAACTTTAAAATCAAGTCAGACGCACCAGAAGAAAAACTCCAAGAGTTAATCGAGGTTGCAAAGAAACGTTCCCCTGTCTTCGACATTGTCTCAAATCCAACGCCAGTAAAGGTTAAGATAGCAAACTAGAGTTTGCACCATTTCTTTTTATTTCATTTTCAATGAAACTAGGAATGCTACAATGCATATTCCTATTGCAAAATACATCACAGCTGCTTGCTGATAGTAAAATGCAATTGTCCCTGCCACTACAGGACCTATTACATTTGCAATCGATATTGTAGAGTTGAAGATTCCAGTCGATGTTGATTTTGGATTATTTTCCATCAAGTGGATGCTTCCACCAATATACAAAAACGCCCACGTAACACCCACTAAGGCCATGCACGGAATTGCCATCCACCAGTTCGTCATCAGTGCCATTCCGACAAACACAAACACTGTAAGACCTACACCTATCTTGAATTTTGTAATGTTTTTTGTCGTGATTTTTGATGCCATCAGGTTCATCAAGATAAATGCAGACGCAGTGTTTGCTACATACACCATTGAGACTTCGTACAGCTTTGCGCCAAACGTCTGAGTCAAAACGAGTGGCAAAATGGTCCAAACAGCCGTTGCTCCTATATGTCTAAGCAAGAGCGACAAAAACAGATACTTGTTTTTTGAAATTACTTGCTTTGTAAGTCCAGGGCCTGTTTCCCTTGTCATGGTGTAACTTGGCAACCTAAGACATACTGCAAGACCTGCCAAAAACAGCCCAGCACTTATCAGAAATATCGTCTTTTCGTTGTTTGCTATTCCTGCTGCAACGATCCCTGCAAGCCACCCAAGCGCATGAAATGAGATTACAGAGGCAACTTTGGATTTATCTTTTCCAGACTCGTAGGTGTATGCAAGCATTGCAGGAACCATCATCCCACTTGTAATACCAGCACCCAGTCTTACCAATAACAAATAGAACGAGTTGTCTGCCAGGTAATGCAGACCAAAGGTAAGCGCGCAGCCTATGAATCCAATTTTGATAAAGATCAGTCTTTTTCCACTTGAGTCTGAGATCCTGCCAAAGTAAAGACTAGACAGGATCTGTGCGAGAAAAAACGATGCGATTGTGACACCCACCTCAAATATTGTGGTGGTAAGACTTTGTGCCAAAATCGGCATAAAGACGTAAACGATTGAGACGCCTGCATGTTGAAAGAATGTGGCGCCACGAATAAGGTTGTTTGTTCCCAGCTTTTGTTGCATAAAATGATTACTTGAGTGTGTTGTGATGCTGAATAATTTAATTGGTACTGTTACAGCACAAAATATTCTGCCTCTGGATGATGTACCACGATTGCAGCTGTAGATTGTTCTGGGATTATTTGTCCTGCTTCTGTAAGTGTCATGCCGGATTTTTGCGGCTCTAAGAGTCGCCACACTAGGTGGTGTTGTGAAACATCAGGACAGCTTGGATAGCCCCATGAATACCTTAGTCCTCTTTTGCCGTCAAGATTTAGTTCTTTTTTGATCCTAAGATTTACAAGCTCTGCTAGCGCCTCTGCTGTCTCTACAGCAAGGCCGTGAAGATAATATGCATCCGTGTATCTGTCTTCTTTATTCCATTTTTCAATTACTTGTTGTGTTTTGTTGCCAATTGTGACTGCCTGAAATGCAACAATGTCATCTTGACCAAAGTAATCTGCAAGACACAAGTGCTTGCTTTGTGAAGAACGTGGAAAATCAAATGTGATCTTTTCGCCGTCTGGCCCATCCACTATCAGTTTGCCTTCTGCGTTGTGACATTCAAAATAGCCATAAACTGCCCTAGGTTCAAACAACTTTTCATCTAAGACTTTTTTAGTCCATTCCTTGAGAAGTCTTTCCCCTTCTGCTTCCGCATCAACCTTTCCTCGAAGACCCCATGACAACACAAACAGCGATTTTTTGCTCAAGTGCTTCCAGACTTCGTTCAAGTCGATGTCCTTTGGCTCAAGCCTAATTGGTTTATTTAGAATTGGCGGTCTTGGAGGCATGATCGGTTTTATTCCAGAGTGTGGCAGCTCGCCTTGCGGTCTTTCTATTTTGGTTTCTTCCCATTTTGCAATTTTCTCATTCCATTCTTTTACAAATTGTTCCTTGTCTTGCGAAACAAGCTTGTCCATGGTCTTTAGGCCGTCAAACATCGTCTTGCAGTAAAAGACTCCGTGGGAGTATATTCCGCCTTCTTTTGCAATCCTGTTGATATAGTTGGAATTAATTGCAGCACCACCACACAAAATTGGAATTGAGAGATTATTTTGCTTTGCATGTTCTACGAAATACTGCATCTGTTTTGAGGTAGACACTAAGAGTGCTGAAAGTCCTATTGCGTCTGGTTTCACCTCGTTGATTTTTTCTACAAACTTTTGTAGTGGGACTTGTTTGCCAAGATCATAAACGGTGTAGCCGTTATTCTCAAAGATCGTCTTGACTAAATTCTTTCCGATGTCATGTACGTCACCGTAAACAGTACCCAAAACAAACTTTCCTTTACTTGTACCTTCTTCTTTTAGCAGATATTTTTCAAGCTCAGATACTGCCGCCTTCATACATTCTGCAGATTTTAAAACAAACGGCAAGATGAGCTCACCTGCTCCAAACTTGTCACCTACCTCTTTCATGGCTGGAAGCAAATCTTCGTTAAGGGTCTTTATTGCGCCGTCGTGAGTTTCTT
>JBBIVI010000162.1:0-3059 GCA_037439825.1 Candidatus Nitrosotenuis sp.
TGTAAATTTGTCATAAAGGCCGAACTGTCTTAGTCTTTTTTTCGTTCTTGGATGAAGTGGCAACCCAACTCTTTGTTTAGATTTCAGGACTGAGTTGATTATAGAAGATAAAATGTTTCTATCATCTACGTTTTCTGCTCTGTGCAATGTCATGAGTGCAAAATCAGTCATATCTAAATTCAAGTTAGCTTTTCGTGCAGACATGTCAGCAAATATGTTAATAGAGTCGATAACCGTGTTGCCTGTCACAAATATTTTTCCGTGTACTCTTTCCGATATCAAATTCTTTTTTGATACACAGGTAGGCGCAAATAAAAGCTCAGAGATATGATCGGTTGTAATTCTGTTGTGCTCTTCTGGCATTCTCCAATCAAAGCTTCTAAGTCCTGCTTCTACATGACTAATTGGTATTCCACACTTTAATGCGGCCATGCTTGCAGCTAGGACTAGAACGGTATCAGGTTTTATCCCATCAAATATTGAGGGGAGTTTTTCAAGTATCTGTCCAATCTGTACTGCAGGCTCTGAGTGTGATACCTCAAGTGAGTAATCAGGTTTGCGGACTCCAAGTTGATTGAAGAACTGGAGGCTTAGCTCATAGTCATAGTGCTGGCCCGTAAATATAACATCAGAGTTTTTTTTATTTAATTTGTTAATAATTGGAGCAAGTTTGATTATCTCCGGCCGCGTTCCCAAAACAAGAGCCATTTTCATACATGATGTTGCTTTTTAATATCTTAATATGGATTTAGAAAGAGTTCGATAAACCAGAACAAATTATTCCATATTCATTAATAGACTGACCGAATATCCCAAACTGGGATGAAGATTCTTTTTATAGCACCCACATATGAAGGTGGAATCGGCGGCCATGCAGCCCGCGTAGCAGAGAAACTGCGAGAGTTCGGCTTTGAGATCAAACTGATGAAAACACCACACATACCAGTGAAAAAATTGAAAAATCCAAGCTTTGCACTCCTTAGCTCACTTAAAGCATTACTCACAAATGAAACATTTGATGTTGTCCATGCATTCAATGTACCATCTGCATTTGCAATGAAATATGTCAAGGCAAAAAAACGAGTATTATCTGTACACGGCGTATACTCGGATCAGGTAGATGCTCTTCACTCAGAAACAACTGCTGCTATTGCAACAGTAGCCGAATCAAAGGTCTTAAAATGGGCAGACAAGCTCACCACAGATTCAAGGATGGTACAAAAGGCTTACAAAGAAAAATACGACTTGGACTTTGAGTTCTTGTTTGCACCTTTAGATGTTGAAAATTTCAAAGCTCTTCCCGATGTAGAAAAAAAAGAAAACCAGATCGTATACATCGGAAGGGACAGCTTTGAGAAAGGAATAGACATACTGCGAAGCATTGAATCAAAGATAAACGGCAAAGTTGTCTATTGCACCAATTTGCCATGGAAGGATGCTATGATAGAGCTGAAATCCTCAAGCATACTCGTAGTACCATCCAGAATGGAAAGCATCCCTCAGGTGATCAAAGAAGCCTTCTATTTGAGAGTCCCAGTAATTGCAACAAAGGTTGGCGGCGTGCCGGAGCTGATAACAGACGGAGAAAATGGCATTCTGATCCCACCTGAAGATCCAGAAAAATTGGCATCCGCAATAAACGAGCTACTTGCAAACAAAGAACTAGCAAAAAAACTATCAGATGCAGGCTACGATTTTGTGATGAAAAACCTTACCTGGGAGACGTTATTGCCAAAATACGTCAAGTTTTACGAGGATCTTCTCAAGAACTAAAAAAGAATTTTCTTAGGCCTTCTTCTAATGTTGTTTCATATTGCCATGAAATTGCGTGTTTTGCAAGCGTGGTGTCTGCCTGACTTGATTTGACATCGCCTTCCGGTAGTCTATCATAGAGAGGCTCTAGCTTTTTTCCAGACAATTTGATCATGATTTGTGCAAGATCTTTGATCGAAGTCGCAATGCCTGTACCTATGTTGATAAAGCCAAAATCAAACGAGCTTTGCATTGCAAACAAGTTTGCTTTTGCCACGTCCTCGACAGAGACAAAATCTCTTACCTGTGTGCCATCTCCAAAAATGACCGGTGGTTTGTTCTTTGCTATATTTTCATAAAATTTGGTGATCACACCGGCGTAATCTGGAGTCTGACCTGGTCCATAGACATTAAAGTACCTCAACCCAATGATTTTAGTTCCATACTTTGAGTATTTTTCTGCGAGTCTTTCGTCCTCAAGTTTTGTCATCCCATACGGATTAATTGGTTTTCGCTCAAAATCTTCAGATATCGGTATTTTGTGCGGATTTCCATATACACTTGAGCTGCTTGCATATACTACCTTGATCCCATATTCTGTTGCAACCTTGAAGACATTTTCTGTTCCTTCAACATTTACTTGATGATATCTTTCCTTTTGCGTAAAAGATTCAATTACTGATGTTAGGGCGGCCTGGTGGAAAATACCGTCAGTATTTTTTGCTATCTCTTTGAGGTTTGCAAAATCCAAAATCTCGATCTTATGAAGTTTAATTTTATCTGCAATGTCTGTTAAATTTTCGAACTTTCCCCGATACATGTTGTCTATTATGCTAACAGAATGGCCGGAGTTGACAAGGAGTCTTGCCAAGTGGCTTCCAATAAAGCCGGCCCCACCCGTTACAACAAATCTCATCATGATGGCTTTAGAGCTCGCATCTTTAAGTTTTGATTGACTAATCGCGAATTATATAAGCTTAGGAATCCGGACGAAGTTGGTAGACGTTGAGTATTTCTTCATCAGATATCATATCCATCAAAAACATTCTCACATTAAGATATGATCCAACAATGACTACATACTTACCAAAAAGAACTTGGCAGGATTTTGTAGAGTCCAGTACGTACTCGGTTGACCACATTGAATCACTAATTGAAAACACCATCAAAAACTTTGCAAAAAACATATCCGATAATCATTTTACCGTTGGCCTCAGTGGAGGTGTTGATTCTACTCTAACCATTGCGATGTTGCGAAAGGCAATCCCGGACGCCAAAATAGACGCAATCTCTGTCAGGTTTGCAGA
>JBBIVI010000163.1:0-3051 GCA_037439825.1 Candidatus Nitrosotenuis sp.
TTGGTACTAAATACAAAGGAGGTTTTGTCCTGCTGATACCTTTCGATGTCTTTTGCTATCTTGGTGTCGTTTGCAAACTTGACTAAAAGGTAGTGGTTTGCGTGTAGTGGAAAGTATGGCTTACTGTCTGACGAAAAGGTGGCAGTCACAAAGTACATGTTTTCAACGTTCTTAGATTCTTGCAAAGAATCCTTGATCTCAATTGATCTGTGGTCGTGCATATAAGGTACACATGCGTATCCATCAAAAGCGGTCTCTGACACCAGATTTTTGATTCGAAAACAATATTTAACATTTTTTTGATCTCTGCCAGATTAGGAAATAAGTACAACCAAAAACGATAGCTACCTATTTAATACAAGTCTGTGCCGAAAATTTTTGTCCCAAGCTAGCTCAGCCTGGTAGAGCTTCCGGCTGTAGTGGTTGGCTTTTGGCTAACACAAATCAGCCTACTAGGCACACAGAAACCGGAGTGTCGAAGGTTCAACTCCTTCGCTTGGGATACAGGTTTCTTTTTTTTGTAGTTCAAATCCAGATGACTTGCATAATTCCAATAAAAGACTTTCATTTAGCTGCTAAAAACATAAGCAGCATCAAACCAATTAGCATAAAAAACATCAATGGAGGCGTCATAGTTACGTACTTTCCAACCGCAAACTCTTCTGTATCTGGATTGTGTTTGAAAATAAATCGTTGTTCTTTGTCGACTCCACAAAAACCAAACCTTTCATTATTTGACTTTTCATGCATGACAAAAAACGCGATTATTTTTTTGTAGTATGGTTCATTTACTTCAGAAAACAACATTTTGTTCTTAATTAGAGATTTTGTATTTCTGTATATGTTGTAGGTAATTACATACGCAGATGCAGTCACAAAAGCAATCAGCAATACCGTCATCGGTATTGGAAGATTATCATGTGTTGGCACTATGATTGACAATACGATGATTGCTAAAACGTCTGCTTCGCCATACAACTTGCATAACCAAAGAAGGCAAGCTACAACGACGCTAAAGCTGATCCAGAAAAATACATCTGGTAAAAATGATTCCCAGTCAAAAATGTACAAAAATGTTCCAATTGTACCAAAAACAAGCCAAATCCAATCACTTATTTTCCTCGATCTTAAATCATAATACGATGCAATACTGAACATAACAGCTGCAACGAAAAACCTCGCCCAAGATAATTCGATCATGAACTTAAAACGGCCGCTTTGTTTGTAACAAGTAATTCGTCTTTAATCAAGACTGTGTGGATTTGGTCATCCACATTGAGGTACCATCTCACTATGTCACTAAAATCTGCATCAAACTCTTCTAGTCTTTCAAAAACACTATCTGGAATTCTAATTGATTGGTTTGCATATTTTGTTACATAGTTTTTCCTGATTAACTCTCCATGAACTCTGTAGTGGTGAGTCATAAAATTCCTAATTTTTTCAAAAAAGAAACCTACAACATAAAAATCAGGTTTATTCCTTTTTTTCATATTTTTCTGAAATACATACACGTTTGCCAAAAGAATAAGTGAAAACAAAGGAATGCCAAGCTTTGCAGCAATGACATACCATCTGCCTTTTTTTGTGATTTTACATTTCTTTGTAGACTCTTTTTCAACAAGTCCAATTGATTGCAGATGTAAAATGTATCTATGTGCGTCTTTTCGTGGGTTTTTTGAGCGAATTTTGTTTGAAAAATCATTAATGATTTGTTCTGCTTCCATTTTGTTGTAAAACGATGATAACATTCTAAACGATATTGACGACGGCCTAATTTTGCGATTCAACAAAATTACTCGGTTGACATCTAATCTAGTATTTTTTGCAATTTTCATCAAAGTTTAACACCGCTCCAAATTACTACAAACCTGTCTTTTTTACCGGATATCTTAGCTGCAAATTTTTTTAACTGATTGACTGTGAGGTTATTTACAATCATATTGTGTGCATCAGATTCATCATTGATTTCAAGAAATTCTACTGCGCTTTGTGGCAGCATGAAGATTTTTTTTCCTTCCTCACCGTCTATTACGGTAAAGTCTCCTTCATCTCTGATCTTTGATATGATCTTTTTTATCAGATTCACTCGGTACCATCCAGGTCTTTCTACTTTGAGCAGAGCCATGCCTGGAACCGTTCCTATAGCATTAGCATATTCTTTTTCCTTTTGAGTAAGGTCATCTATGCAAGTGGTTTTTGCAGATTTCTTGGTTTGTTTTTTGTCTTGTATTTCTTCTTTGAAAAATACTGGCTCGCGTTCTTTGTTTTTTAGATATTGTCTAAAGTACACCTCAAGAGTTTCTGGACCGGGAAAAGCAAATTTTCTGTCCGGCAGTGTAAGATCCATGATTGCGATGAACTGTTCTACTACCTCCAGCTGAATCTTTGGAGGTACTTTACATACGAGCTCTGCAAAATACGGTGGAATCACCACATTGCTATATTTTGCAGACAACTCGTGTATGAAATTCTCCAGCCTATTTTTTGCCTCTTGGTTCAAAAATCTACATCCTATTAGCTTTGTAAGATGTTCTCCAAGCTGTAGCTTTTGAATAATCTGTTCTGGCCGTTGGCCATCTTCTAATAAAAAATTGATCATCTCGATGATTCTAAATGGATTCAGCGGACTGTGTTGATTTAATTTCAAATGTAAAGCAAGTATTTCGATGATCGATTCTACTTGGTGCATTACAGCATTGACTGTCTCTATTCCTGCAAGCTTGAATCCTTCAACTATTGCATGGCCGTCTACTAGAAACATTTTATCTTTGAAGATGGCAACCTTGATTGGCGCAAACCGTTCTCGCTGAATTGGATCCTTTGCAACGGTTGCTATACGCTCAATCGTTTTTGCCGAGTGGAGGGTGACTTGGATTGGTGAGTTTTGAAGCTTGGATATTGGCACTTGACGAATTATCGTAGTTTCAGCTAGCATCACAACACTCCTCTAATCATTCTCACTGCCATTCTTGCTTTGTACTCGTCATTACCTGAAAACAACTTTGCAACACGCCGTGCCTTATCTTTGAGTGTCTCTCTGTCTATTGG
>JBBIVI010000164.1:0-3043 GCA_037439825.1 Candidatus Nitrosotenuis sp.
CGACTTGAATGTTATCCATGAAAAGAATACTGTCTCCCCAGGTTTGAGCTTGATTTTTCGTGGAAATGGCATAGCAAATTTTGCCCTCATATCATCTGCCACACATTCACGAAATTCCAAGGCACCGTGTTCTTTCCAGATTTTACCTGCTTTTTGTGCTAGTCGGCGATATGCATCAATTTTGCGTTTTGGAACAGGCAAGACAAATCCATCTACATAACGGGCAGTCTTTTTTACCATGATGATTCCTTATTTTTGTAGATTATTTAATTTGTCCAGTAAAACATAGTTATTATACTATGCCGTATTTGGAATTTTTTCTCGTGTCTGAACTATGGCAATCTCAACAGTTTCTAGTGGATCCTCTACCTGATTTCTTCTAATTGAAAGCAGTTTTGGCTTTTCAAAGTCTTTTGTACAATCAGGGCATGCATACACAAGAACTCGGTGTTCATTTGGTGCCTTTGGGTTAGAAAGACGTGGGTAGTAGGTAAGTCTACCCCCGCAATCAATACAATAACGATTGGCCCTTCTAGTCCTGGCCAATGTAAACCTCCTGCATTAGTAATAATGTGCGATCAGATATTAGATCGCAGTGGTCTAAGAGAATAAACCAAATGGTTGCAACGATCAATATTTCTAAATTCGAATTTTGAAATATATTTAAAATAAACTGGAAAATCCGTATAGTAGAAGAACTTGTTGCGAAACATAATCTTTCAAAACTCGAATTTAGAAAGATTATGCGCCACCCGTCAGACTTGAACTGACGACCCCCTGATTAACAGTCAGGCGCTCTACCACGCTGAGCTAGGGTGGCAACACGTTTGTACCTTGATGTATGCGATTTAATCCTTACTAGTTGGCGAAAACTTGGAAGAAAATTATTTTTCTATGCCTTTTGCCTTGTGATACTGGTAGATACCATCCAAAAAGACACGATGATCTTTGTTTTTGACCTTGGTTACCAATTGGATTTCTGCGGCCGTTTGTGTGACGTCATTTAATACCGGCCCTGTGATTGTAATGTCATCTCCTTTTGCGACCACTTTGGTTGCGCCATGAATTTTTGCGACACGTGGAGCACGCTCACCTTGGAAGTTTTCAATCAGAACAAGATTGTCTTTGGTTTTGACAGTTATTGGAAAGTGAGCGTATACTATTTTCATTTTTATTGTATAACCGTCAATCACACCCTCACATAGATTTCGGATAATTGAAAGTGCTGTATTTGCTATTGCGTGGTACTTTTTACGCTCGTTGAATGCTTTTACTGTGATTTTGTTGTCTTTGATTTCTATATTTACTGGGATTTTTTTAAAGTTCTTGTGGGTCTTACCTAGCGGGCCTTCTACATGCAACATGTGCTTGTCTAGCGAGACTTTGACTTTTTGTGGTATGTCGTATGACGCCTCAAATATTTCGACTTGTTTAGTAGACATATCCTAGTAAGAACCCTCCAATTCCTTTGTTTTGTGCTTCGTGGTGTGACATCACGCCTTGGTTTGTAGTTACAACTAGCATGCCGCGGTTGTATGCAGGCAGAAATTGTTGTTCCCAATCTGTGAACTCGTTTTTCTTTACCTTGAAACGTGGTGTAACCGCACCGCATTTTGTAATATGTGCTAATAGTTGAATCTTGAATTTACCGCCTCGGTTGTCATCAATGTGCTCAAACTCGCCAATGTAGCCGTGTTTTTGCAATGTTTTTAAAATTTCAACTGCAAGTTTTGAAGTAGGCAGAATTACACATTCTGTTCTTCTTCGTGCCTCGTTGTTGTAGAGCGTATTAAATAAATTTGAAATTATGTTTGTTGCTGGCATTTTCTCACCTGTATTTTATGAATCCTAATGAATTAGCTACCTCGCGGAAGCAGCGCCTGCAAATCATGAGATTGTATTTTTGGATAACCGCAGTGTAATCTCCGCATCGTTTACACCATCTTGAGCCTTTTCCGAATTTGTGCTCTTTTCTTCCAGTGTGTTTGTATGTTCTGTCTTTCATTATACTACTGCAACCCCAAACTCCCTAGTTAAAAACTCAATTGCTTCCTCTCTTGAAATCCTATGGTGTTTTCCAACACTTGATTTGTGTCTGCTACGGACTCTGATACTAAATCATGGTCTTGTGAGTGTTACTGCCGCCTCAAGTCCCAAAATTCCAATTTGCGGATCGTATTTGATGCCAGGAATGTCAATATGTTCTTTGATTCCAAATGAGACGTTACCAAAATCATCAAATGATCTGCCTTTGATCCTGTTTCCTACCGCTTCAAAGAGGCGTTTGAGTAAAGTCTTTGCATCATCACCGCGGATAGTCACTGCAACACCAATTGGTTCGCCGTTTCTTACACCCCAATCTCTTTGTGTAGCTTTTGCGTCACGTGCACATGATTTCTTTCCAGTTATTTGATCTAATGCTCTTTTTGCGATCTCGATAGCTTCACCTGATTTGCCTACGCCCATGTTGAGGACTATTTTTTCCAGTCTAATTTGCTTCATAGTGTTTTGTTCTGCCATAGTATCACGCTATTTGAATAATTGGTTCCTTTTTGCCTACCACCATAACCAACTCAATTGGAATTTCGATCTCTCTTTGTCCAAAGGATAGAAGAACACGTTTTGGAAGAACAAATGTGCCCTCCTTGATGTCTTTGACTTCTGCGATTTGGCCTGCGTTGACTCCTTTTGTTACAATGACTTTGGAGCCTTTTTCTAGTTTGAGAACTTCGTTAATTTTTTGTTCTGGGACTTGCATGAGGCATGAATCGCCTACTTTGACATCAGTGTCACTGACTAGTGTGCGGCCGTCGTGGAATCCAATCTGTGTTTTTTTGTTCGCAATGGATGTCTTGCTTGTAACTTTGACTAGTTTTACTGATTTTTCATCTTTTTTGATTTTGATTGGTTCTAGAATGTGACCGCTTTTTGGAACGAGTCTATATACGTCAGATACACCGTCGAGCTCAACTACGTCCATCAGTCCTAATCCATGATGAATTGATTTTCTAGTAACACCGTCTACTTTTACTTTGCCGTTATA
>JBBIVI010000165.1:0-3039 GCA_037439825.1 Candidatus Nitrosotenuis sp.
ATGATGCTTGATATCCAAAAAAACAAACCAGTAATTCGCAAGCACACTACAAAAGAGACAAACAAAAAGGGACTTACTGTGAGCATTACTCTGGAGGGGGACTACTCCAAGGCTGGAGCCAAAATCCGAGATTATGTTTACCAAACTTCACTGATTACACCATATGCGACCATAACATTTGATGATCCAAAAGGTGAACGATTCCAGTACAAAAGAATTGTTGACACAATGCCACCACCACCAACAATCATCAGACCGCACCCGCACGGAGTTGATGTGGAAACAATACGTCGCATGATTGTTGACACTCATTATCAGATACCAACACTTGATGATTCAATGATAGAAAAAGTGCGAAAGGAACTCGGTCTCACAAAAAAGAATCTGAACTTTGAGGGAATAATGGCAAGGGCGGAAAAAAAATGGCAGAATCTCTCAAGACCTGTAAGAGTCATAGTTGCACTCATGTCATTTTTGAAGATGGACTTTGAGAAGCTAAGGAAAATAAGAATTGATGATGTTGATCTAATTCACAAGCACCTCACATACTGGGATTACGGCGAAGCAAAATCGATTACAATAGACATGCCAAAATCTAGCCCGTACTACAAACAGCTTGCAAATACCGTGTCTGGAGAAACTCTAGCTACATTTCTTACCAAAAGATTCCAAAGAATCGGACAAGCTACTGCAATCAAATTCGCAGAATTCGCAGGCCTCAAGCCTGAAAAAAGGATCGGCGCATTTACAAACGAGGAGCTAGTACAACTCTCAGACTCGTTGCAAAGGTATGAAGAGTTCCTCACACCTGACCCAAGCTGCCTTGCGCCCTTGGGCGAAGAACCGTTAAGAAAGGGAATCGAGCAGTTCTTCAAGCCGGACTTTTACGAGGTGATTCAGCGAAGCGCTTCTGCGTACTCTGGATTTCCATTTATTGTGGAGATGGGTATTGCGTATGGTGGCCAAATCCCGCCAGGAAAGATAACAGTATACAGGTTTGCAAACAGGATCCCGCTGCTTTATGATGAGGGAAGCGACGTCGTAGTGCAGGTGGTAAACGAAGTAGACTGGAATCGATACAAGGTAAAAAACGACGCACCACTAGTTATAGTGAGTCATATCTGCTCTACTCGTATCCCGTACAAGACGGTAGGAAAAGAAAATGTAGCAGACAGGCCGGAAATTGAAAAAGAGCTGAGGCTTGCACTGCAGTACCTGGCGCGCAAGTTATCTGCATACATGTCAAAGCGTGGCCTTGCAGAAATCGAGAAAAAGAGAACCAATCTGTACCAAAAGTATCTTCCACTAATCGCACAATTTGCAACAGAGCTAGCAGGTAAAAATAAAGAGCCTGACTACAAGAAACTAATCAAGGATCTGAGCACAAATGTCGAAACCCAAGAGTAAGTCAGAAAAGGTAGCGGCCGCCAAGCGGGACTCACTGCTTAATCTCCTAAAAAACGAGGGAGCAAAGATCTACAATGATTTGGAAAAAGGGCAATTCCCACAGTTTTATGTTCCAAGCAGATCAGTCAGCAATATAGTGTATGATAAAAAATTGCGCCAGTATGTATTGGGCAAAGCTGCAGGCCTTCGTAGCTCAAGAAACATGGCACAACTCCGTTCATTTACACAGCTTATCTGGCTTGCATTTTTTGCAAACAGGCTTGTGCAGGAAAAAAAATCATCCACATTAAGAGACATTTACTATTCATCTCAGGCATTTTCGATTGATTTTGAGGATCAGCCTGAATCTGATAATATCATAGTGGATTTAGAGGCAGTACTTGCAAGACCACGTGAAGATTTCCACATATTCCCAGAAGAACGAAGCAGCGTCTTTGGGGATCTGACAATAGAGTATACAGTTCCGGGCTACGAGGGAAGAAGAACTAATCTCTCTGATCACCCAGACGGGTATCTAATTGGACCAAGTCTCTCAAGTGCGGAGCTTGTTGACACCAGCGCAGAGCTAGTCATTGCAATAGAGAAAGGTGGTCTTTTTACAAGATTTGTCGAAGAAAAGGTTGACAAGAAATTCAAGGCAATCATAATAGATACTGCGGGACAGGCGCCTCGCTCAACTAGATATCTTCTCAAAAGGCTTCACGAACAAATGAAATTACCCGTGGTGATCCTAACTGATGGGGATGTATACGGAGAACACATTGCAATGGTAATAAAATCTGGCTCTGCAAATGCAGCACATCTACGTGAGCTGACAGTTCCTGACGCAAAGTGGATTGGCGTGTGGGCGTCAGATATTGAAAAGTACAAACTACCTACAATACCAATGACAGAGTCGGACGTAAAAAGAATCTATGATTTGCAAAAAGACCCTCGTTATCAAGAAGGCATATGGAAAAAAGAACTTGAAATATTTCTGAAGCTAAAAAGAAAGGCCGAGCTTGAGGCGTTCTCAAAATACGGTCTGACAAACATCACAGACAAGTATCTGCCTGAAAAGCTAGAAATTGCAAAGAGCATGTAATTGTCTTTTGTGCATTGATTATAGAATTTAGCTTGTTTAACGCACAATAATTCTGCTTTGAGGCATATCAGGTGTAGTTGTTGCTTAGAAACAACATGATGGAAATTATTCTGATATATTATCATTTTACAATTGTAAAGTGTCAATTTTATATTATATTGTGATAATTTTACAATTGTAAAGTCATCTATTTTTGTATATAGTGTTCTAAGCCAAATCAATGAGTACAACTTTAAGCGAAAACATAACCAAAACCAATAGCTTACAAGAGATAGCATATTGGGGAATTAGAGCTTCAGTTGGAATCATCTTTATTGCATATGGTTTGCAAAAATTTGACCCGATCTGGAGAGAGCATCTAATGAGATTTGGACTATCGCCTGAACTACAAATTCCAATCGCACTAGCCGAAACAATAGGTGGAATCGCTCTGATTGTTGGAGTGTTAACAAGAATAACAAGCGTAATATTCAGCGTGATTCTAGTTGATGCCATATTCCACATCAGATGGAATAATAGATTCTTCATAGCGAAAGGCGGGTGGGATC
>JBBIVI010000166.1:0-3011 GCA_037439825.1 Candidatus Nitrosotenuis sp.
AGAGACCTAGCCACAAAGATAGGAATGCTATAATATGGATCCTCAAACTTCAACTCTACAGGTGTCAAAGAATGGTTAAGGAATTTGATTATCGAGGAATTCCACTGGAACAGCTACAAAACATGTCGCTAGAGAAACTCTTCGAGATCTTCCCGGCTAGAGCAAGAAGATCGCTAACCCGTGGTATTACAGACGGCAAAAGAAAGCTCATCGAAGAAATCAAACTCGAAAAAGCAGGTAAATCAAAGAATCCAATAAAGACACACATCCGCGATCTAATCGTTCTTCCCTACATGGTAGGTGTTACAATTAACGTATTCTCGGGAAAAGAATTCGTGCCGGTCACAATCACGCCACAAATGATTGGACATTACATCGGCGAATATGTCAGGACAAACAAACGAGTTGTTCATGGTGCCCCAGGTGTCGGTGCATCTAGATCAAGCCTCTATGTACCATTGAAGTGAGTATTATGCCGGACTTTGGTTACGCTTTTGCAAATTTTGATCCAACAAAGCACGTACGTGCAGCACTTAGAGAAAAAGACGTCTCACCAAAACATGCACGTGAAATAGCAAAGATGATCAAAGGGCTTTCAATAGAGAAAGCACGTGACCAACTACAAGAAGTAATTACACTAAAACGAGCAGTGCCATTTAGGAGGTACAAAAATGAAGTAGGACACAGATCCGACACAGGTGTAATGTCTGGTAGATATCCACAAAAAGCCGCAAAAGAATTCATCAAACTTTTAGATAATTTAGAAGCAAACGCAGAATACAAAGGCATGGATCTTGATAGGCTCAAAATAATTTCCGCAGTATCACACAGAGGCGTAGTCATAAAGAGATTTACCCCACGTGCAATGGGCCGTGCAACTCCAAAGAACAACACACTAACACATATTGAGCTGGTGGCTCAGGAGGCATAGAAATGTCATCAGTCAAAAATGTCATCAAAGACAATTACAACATGATGCTCCTCAAGGACTACCTGAGGGCAGCAATCAAAGAAGCTGGATTCTCACACGCTGAGATCTCAAAGACCCCGACTGGTACAAGAGTAGTCTTACATGTAACAAGGCCTGGAATAGTGATTGGAAGAAAGGGAACTGGAATTAGAGATTTAACGGAAAAACTCGAAAAAGACTTTGGACTAAAAAATCCACAAATCGCAGTTAACGAAATAACACAACCAGAACTCACTGCAAGTGTGATGTGCAATAGACTTGCATCTCTGATTGAACGTGGAACCGCATTTAGAAGAGCAACAATGTGGTCCCTCCAACAAATAATGAATGCAGGTGCAATGGGTGTTCAAATCACCATATCTGGAAAACTTAGAGGCGATAGATCTTCATTTGAAAAACATTCAGCAGGGATTCTTCCACGTGCAGGGCACCATGCAAGAGCGGTGGTGGACGAAGACATCGCACACGTTCCAACACCAATGGGTTACATTGGAGTTAGAATACGAATTGCAAGAAAAGAAAAATACATTCCAGAATTTGAGTTAAAAGGAATAAAAGAAGAACGAGAGGAGCGAGAGAGACGAAGATTGGAACAAGAAGAAGCGGAAAAACGAGCACGAACCGAAAGCGAAGAAGTCAAAATCATCGCTGAAAAAATTGAGAAAATGGATCTCATGGAAGAAGTGGAGGAGAAACTAAAGTAATGGCCCAGCTAAAAATGAAGTCAATTAGAGAATTAAACGAAACTGATCTTAAAGAAAGACTTGAGCAATCAAGAGTAGAGCTTGCTAAGCTAAGAACTGATGCAGCAAAAGGAACTCTTCGTAAAGAAAGTGGTAAAATCCGCGCAATGCGCAAAGAAGTTGCCCGTATGCTCACAAGACTAAATGAGTTGAAAAGACAATGATGGGGCACTTGGTAAATCACGAGTTAATAGGGTTGCAAACACAGATTGTGGATTCTACAAACAAATCCGTTGTAGGACTGTCAGGCAAAATAATCGATGAGACAAAATCAATGTTTACACTAGAAACACAAAACGGAACCAAGATGTTTCCAAAACAACACAATATCTGGAAATTTACACTAAACGATCAAGACTTGCTTATAGACGGCAATCTCATATCAAAACGTCCAGAAGATAGACTAAAGGTGAAAGCATGAAGGAAGCCGCACAAAAACAAACGTACAAAGGAATTGTAATGGATAACGGTAAGCCGCTCAGCATAAGAGGAAAACTCTTCGAAGGCAAAGTTATAAGCGCTAAAAACAAAAACACTGTAGTAATTCGACGTGAAAATCCATTGTACATCACAAAAACAAAACGATATGCAAGAAGCACGAGTACAATTCATGCTTACAAATCAGCAAAACTCGAGATTAAAGAAGGTACAACAGTTGTTGCAGCAGAATGCAGACCAATTGCAAAATCCGTCTCATTTGTAGTAGTGGAGGTCAAGTCATAAAATGTCTGCAGGAAAAAGTCGTGCAGTATCAGCAAAGGGAGTCCAGGAATTCAGACCGTATGTCACAAGAGCCCTTCCAGTTGGCGCAAGGATCAACTGTGCCGATAACACCGGAGCAAAAATTCTTGAAATAATCATGGTAAAGCATACAAAAACAAGAACCTCAAGATATCCAGCAGCAGCAGTGGGTGACTTTGTCAATGTTGTTGTAAAGAAAGGACCTGCAGAGCTAAGAAAGCAGATCTTTGGTGCAGTAATAATTAGACAAAAGTATCCAATCCGCAGACTAAATGGCGTCCGCGTATCATTTGAGGATAACGCGGCTGTACTTGTAACTCCTGAAGGGGAAATCAAGGGAACTGACATCAAAGGTCCAGTAGCAGCAGAAGCTTCAGAAAAATGGCCAAGGGTTGCAAACCTGGCATCGATGGTGGTGTGAGATGAAACCAACTATAATTAGAAACAGAACAATTTACGGTGCAACACATTTCACACGAAGTAAGTTACTCTCAAGCCATCTCTCAAAAGAATTACATCAAAAATACAACAGGAACAGTATCCGCATCACCGAAGGC
>JBBIVI010000167.1:0-2982 GCA_037439825.1 Candidatus Nitrosotenuis sp.
AGAATATGCATAATCACCCACGGTGCGGTGTGCCTCATCAAAAATTACAAGATTGAATTGGTCTGGCAAGACGATCTTTCTTTCCAGATCATTTTTTGTTATTTCTGGTGTAGCACAGATTACACTGTTTGCCCAAAGTTTTTTTCTTTTTGCAAGCGTATCTTCACCAGTAAGTAGTGCAATATCTTCCAAGTTGAGGTTATTTTTGAGAAACTCGTAGTGTTGGTTTGCTAAAACACGCGTTGGTGCCAAAAACAAAACGCCACCAGTTCCCTTTGATAGATATTCTGCAATTACTTGGAGGGCAACTGCTGTTTTACCAAGGCCTGTCGGAAGTACTACAAGACAGTTCTCGTTTTTTGCCTGGTTTGCCAGTGCTACCTGATATTCACGAAGCTCAATAGTGTTTGGCTTTACGAACTTGTGCTCTATGTATTCTGACAACTAGTACTCCAACTTGGATTTTGCATTTTATACTTTCGAGTAGTCAATTGTAGCTTGTTACTTAATTCTCAATAAATACAGATGGCCTGCTCAAGATACAGATCCATCTAAATACCAATGGAGCTTTAATTCGGCTGTGAAGCCAAATTTTGAGAGGCCTAGCTGGGATGAGTATTTTATGTTACAGGCTGAACTTGCAAAATTACGTTCAAATTGCATGACAAGACAAGTTGGCGCAGTAATAGTTAGAAACAATAGGCAGATAGCAACTGGGTACAACGGAACGCCGCCAGGTGTGAAAAACTGCTTTGAAGGAGGCTGCAAGCGATGTCAGCTAAGGATGGAGGGAAAGATAGAATCTGGCGCCTCACTTGACAGATGCCTTTGCAACCATGCAGAAGCAAACGCAATCATGCATTGCGCAATAATGGGAATAGAGGCTGGAACCAAAGATGCAATTTTGTACACTACTTTTGTACCGTGTCTAGAATGCACAAAAATGGCAATAACAATTGGAATTAAGAAAATAGTATGCCTTGATACTTACCCCGAAACAGATTACGATTTGATAAAAGAATCTGGAGTCGAAGTCATAAGGCTTGATAAAAAAAGAATTCAGTACTGGGCCGACTCGTTATTTAATGAACAAAAAAGGTAAGAGAAATGCAGATTCAAGAACCACAGATAAAATCACTTTCACCATCACTTTTAGTATCTGCAACTTATGATAACCAGAAAACTGCTGCAGTGCTCAAATTCTACAACCCAGAAACTCAGAAGATATTTTTGTGGACTGATGAAACGGGGCACAAGCCGTACTGCTACTCAAAGTTAAATCCAGAAGACCTTGGATTTCTCACAAGTAGAAAGGACATCATCAAAATAGAGCAGATAAAACGCAAAGATTTTCTCAAGGACAAAGACATCATGGTTTCAAAAATAATCGTAACTGACCCTCTTGCAATAGGCGGAACACAGACTGATAAAAGCATCCGCAACATAATAGAGACTTGGGAGTCGGACATCAAATATTATGAGAATTATTTGTACGACCGAGGCTTGATTGTTGGAAAGTTTTACGCCATAAAAGACGGCAAGATAGTGCCGCATGACTTTGAGGTCACAGAGGAGGTAGGTTTGGCAATGAAAAGCTTGCTTTTGGACGTCAACACGACAAAAGGCATTGTAAACACATCCGAGTTTCAAGAATATGTTTCACAGTGGGCAGCGCTGCTAAACCAGCCAATTCCAAAGATTCGACGACTCAGCTTTGATATCGAAGTTGAAACAGAAATTGGCAGAATACCTGACCCAAAGATTGCAGAAAAACGTGTAACTGCAATTGGTTTTGAAAGCTCAGATGGTCTCAAACAAGTCTTTGTATTAAGAAAGGAAGGCTCAACAGATGGTAAAAACGATGCACCATCCGATGTCAAGGTGATCTTCTATGCAGAATCGGATGAAAAGAAGATGATCGATGACGCGTTCAAGATAATTGCAGAGTATCCTTTTGTAATTACTTTTAACGGCGACGAATTCGACATGCCATATCTTTACAACCGTGCGGAAAGACTTGGAATCAAAAATTCAGACAACCCATTATACATGATGAGAGATTCTGCCACATTAAAGCACGGAGTCCACATTGACTTGTACAGAACTATGTCAAATCGCTCATTTCAGATATATGCATTTAGTCACAAGTATACCGATTTTTCACTAAACAGCGTCTGCCTTGCACTTTTGAATGAATCAAAACTGGATTACGGAATGGAACTAGACAAACTCACAAACTACCAGCTTGCAAACTATTGTTACAACGATGCGAGGCTCACCTACAAGCTTACAAGTTTCAACAATGATTTGCTGATGAACCTCCTTGTAGTCATATCCAGAATAGCAAGGATGCCAATCGATGACATTGCAAGGATGGGTGTATCACAGTGGATTAGAAGCCTCCTTTATTTTGAGCACAGACAGAGAAATGCACTCATTCCAAGAAGAGAAGAGCTTGAGGCAAAATCGCAAGGAGTTGTAAATGATGCAATAATAAAAGACAAGAAATACCGAGGCGGATTGGTCATCGAGCCAGTGGAAGGAATTCACTTCAATGTAACCGTAGCCGATTTTGCATCTCTATACCCCAGCATCATAAAGGTTCGTAATCTTTCCTATGAAACAGTTAGGTGCGCACATGAGGAATGTAAGAAAAACACCATCCCTGGAACAAATCATTGGGTTTGCACAAGACACAATGGTTTGACATCAATGTTAATTGGATCCCTTCGCGATCTTCGCGTAAACTATTACAAGAATTTATCAAGAAAGGCAAAATCTCCAGAACAAAAAGAATTGTACACTGTAGTAAGTCAAGCACTCAAAGTAATTCTTAACGCGAGTTACGGGGTTATGGGTGCAGAGATCTTTCCATTATATTTTCTTCCTGCTGCAGAAGCTACTACAGCTGTTGGAAGACACATCATCATGGACACCATCAAGAAGTGCCGAGACAACGGGATTCAAGTATTGTATTCGGAT
>JBBIVI010000168.1:0-1110 GCA_037439825.1 Candidatus Nitrosotenuis sp.
AACAAAACCTGATGTTACTTCGAGAACATATTTTGCTAACTTTTTGTCCCCGTTTGTAAATGTACATGCCATGGTTTCAAGTGCAGACTTACATGGTTGAGTATCTTTTTCAATATGCACTACTTTGCCTGATGCGTCAATCCAGATTACATCCAAAGCAAATTGCATGTTTAACATCCACATGGAACGCACCCCTTCGCCTTCAAAAACAAATAGCATTCCTTGATCATAAGGTAGTTTTTCTTGAAACATGAGTCCTCTTGTTTGAAGCGGTTTTGTGTCGGCAATTTGTACTTGAAGTGTCACGCCATCGATTTTTACTACACCCATTGGGAACTCTGTTTGCTCCAGTTTGACATCCTTTGGAATGGACAGCATCCCCACAACTCCGATTATTGTGGCTGCTACTGCAATAGGAATCAGAACTTGGGTTCGTGTGGGCACAAAAAATAACAGATTTATCGGTCGTTAAAAACCAACGCCCCAATCACAGTACCGTGTCTTTGAAGTGAGAAAACACGTGCTGGTTATCTTTTGTGGCTTTAGCTATGTCTTTTATGGTAGCTCCATTGTATTTTTTCTCAAGGAATCTTCCTGCCAGTATCATTGGCGCTCCAACTGCATTAGAAATACCCGTTGGCTCTGGAATCCAAAATATGATAAAGCCAATTTTTTGAAGTTTTCCTCCCGGATCAGGGGCCTTTCTTAACGCCTTCATTGATGAGACTGCGCCACCCTTGTCTAGTTTGGCTACGTCGGAATAAATCATGTGGCGTCGTTTTATTGAGGCAGAAACTTGTTTTATCTGTTCGATACGCCTAAACATCGCATCCATGTCCACGATACATTTAGGTGGAATTAGTTAAGAACGGCACACAATGATCTAATACTTGCAAGTCAAGATCAAATGACATTGAACCACCTTAGACTAGAATATAAAGCACGCATGTCTTACCAAGGTAATTTGAAGAAAAAGAGTGAAATCAGACTAGAGTCGATAAAGGCAGCACACAAATCTGCAAAACCAAAGATGGCAAGAATTGAAGACTATTTGGAAGTTATTGCCGAGCTAGTCGAGCTTAAAGGTTACGCGACCACATTAGATGTTTC
>JBBIVI010000168.1:1144-2941 GCA_037439825.1 Candidatus Nitrosotenuis sp.
AAAGATGCTAGAAAGTCTTGATTAGAATGGTTATCTCAAATATGAAAAATATCGAGGAATCAACCTTACACAAAAAGGAATCAATTTGGCCGAAGCTATACGGCAAAGACATGGCATATTGTTAGAGTTTTTTGAAATATTAGGTATTGAGCATGAAACTGCAAACCAAGATGCTGAAGGTATAGAGCACCACCTAAATCCAAAGACAATCAAACAGCTACGAAAGTTCCTTACTTATTTAAAATCAAACCAAAAGATCCTTGAAGGGTTCAGGAGTCTTTAACAAATATCTCTATATCACTTTTTGAAAAGGCCGAACGTGCAAGAATTTTGCCTGCATCTGAACGCTTTGAGATTTTAATTTTTCCGTGTCTTGCGACCCTGGAACTTGTCACGTATTGGCTTTTGACATATATTTCTGCGAGTGCGCCATTGTATCTTTTGTTGACTTCGAACAGAAGGGAATTTTTCGACTCGGAAAAATCAAATGGGATACCACGTCTTGATTCTGAGTAATACGCATCGTCGGTTTCTTTTGGTTCTACATCTATGTGAACATGTAAGATTTTTTCAAGGTCGCTGATTGTTGCGCCACCTTTTCCTATGAGTGAAGGTATTGATTCCTTTTTGACTTTGATTTTGATGCTGTTTTCTGATAGGATCTCCACCTGTGGATTTGGATCAAATCTACGTATTGTTTCTTTGATTTTTTCTGCGGCTAGACGCTGTATTCCAGACTTAGTCTCCTCTTGGGCAGAGACTGGAACGATTACGTTTTCTTCACCAAATGTGTATATCTCATATTCGAGCATGCCGGTCTCAAAATCTCGAATCTCAATTACCGGGCGTGCCAAATCTTGCTCTACCATCCCTGAAGGCACCTTTACTTTTAGCTCCAAATCATAGACTTTGGCAATGGCACCGTCTTTTACAAAGACCACAGTATCGATAACATTTGGAATCATACCAAGCTCGATTTTGCCAATGAATCGCTGTATTGCATCAAGAGGCATGTTTGCGTGAACTACTCCCACCATCCCCACACCGGCAAGCCGAAGATCTGCAAAAACTCTAAAGTCTTCGCGTTGTCGCACCTCGTCAAATATTGTATAATCAGGCCTCACAAGAAGTAAGATATCTGCTGAATTTTCAAAGCTACCAGCAAGTTTGGTGTACTGGGTAATTCCTTTGTCCACTTGTAAGTCACGCGGCGATTCGAAGGTCTTTACTATCTTTCCCTTTGCAGCATAAAAATTGGCAATGCTTGATGCCAGTGTACTTTTTCCAGAGCCTGGAGGGCCAGATATTATGACGCCTTCTGCTTGCTCTGAAAGTCTGTTCATTAGTTTGCTTGAAAGCGAATATTGTTCCAAACTCAGTTTTGTAATTGGGTGGACAATTGTTATTTCGTGAGTTTCAGAAAATGGTGGTTTAGTAATAGCTATTCTATAGTCTTGGTATTGCACCACCAAGGCCCCGAGTTTTGAGATCTCTATTGTGCCCGCATTTGAGATCTTGGAGGCCTCTAGGATTTCAGTCGTGATCATTTCAAGATATTTTTCATCAAGTGGTTTGTCTTCTATTTTGATTAGCTCAAATGCGCCAGGTTTTCCTCTTTTTGCATATGGTGGGTTGTTTTCTTTTAGGTGCACGCTCATTGTATTTTGATCAAAAAACCTCAGAAACTCCAAGGTAGTGGGTGGTTTTTCCATTCTTTGATAGTTTACAGATATACCTTCTGCTTCTGCGGTCAGTCCTTGTACGTAGTCAGCTGTGTACAGTGTAGCATTGTTTTGT
>JBBIVI010000169.1:0-2902 GCA_037439825.1 Candidatus Nitrosotenuis sp.
GCGTGGACTTAAATGTCACAAACTCCCTTTTTTTATTATGTATAAATTTCTAATTTTATTGATATTTGTTATTGTGATTGTAAATATACCAACTGTATTTGCTGAAACTGCAACAAATGGTAACGTAGAAAGCATTTTTAATTCTAAAAACGGAACTGGTCTAATTGCGCTCAAAGTGGATGAGGAAGTAAATATTGTTTTTACCTATGAATTTAGAAATGATAAAAGATTTGATGGGTTCGTCTATTACAATATTGCAGAGGGAGATAGAAGAGTAACGAATTCAGAAAACTTTACTGCAGATGAGATCCCAAAAACCTTTACATTTTTGTATACTCCTCATGAACCAGGAATTTTTTTCTTTACAAAGGGTGCAATGTCACAAGCAGGTGATGTTTTTGGAGGAGAACAAAGTCAATCCTTTATTGTTTTAGATAAATTTAGTAAAGCTATGAAATTTAATGGTCAATGTAAAAAACCATTCCCAGAATACAACTTAATCATTAAACCTGATTTTTCAACTGGTGCATGTGTTAAAATGGATACATATTTCATTTTGAAGGAAAGGGGTTGGCATTAATCATGAAAATCAATAACATTCATCGCTGACTAGATTTAAAAATTGAAGATAGGAATATTCCAAGCGTTCCAATCCGCTTCCTGCCTGTTTTTGATTTTAGGGATTCGAACCCACCGTATCTTTGGCCCCTATTCTGTCCAGTAATTTTTATTTCTAGCAAAAACGAATCGTAATCTAAAAATTTAAACGAAAGTAAAAGATATCTTAATTTATTTGCAGGATTCCTATGAGAAATTCATTTATTGTGCCTACAGAAAATGTTAATAATCACTCCCGGCGCCTTTTACTATATTTCACTAGAATCAGAACTAAATAATTGAATTTACTGTTTCTAACTTGTAGTCTCAGCTGATGTTATCTGTGTGATCTTTTGCTCAGCTCTATTGACGTATTCATACGCTGTCTTGAACTTTGTGTAAGAGTCTTCAAAATTGGATTGGAGGATGGATGCTCCGCCTTCAGCCGACAAACTTTCCGAGTCTGCAAGATACTTTTTTGCCCACCAAAATGACATCCACAAATCGTCTGATGATTCCGAATCAAGTCGTCGTTGCGCATCAGTCAATTGTGGGTGCAATGCTAGTAATTTCTCCTCAACTAGTTTTTGGTATTTCTTTGATAATTGTTCCAAATCTGCGTTTGTTGGCACTGAAATATTTGCAACATACTGTAATGACTCATAATCTTCTATTGTCGGATACATGACACCTGCAGGATCGTCATCGTACTTCATCCCTATGGCATGCCCAAGCTCATGCTTTGTTAATAGGAGTGCATGCTCGTATGGAACCATGTTTAGCTGTCTATTCTCAAAGAATGCTAATGTGATTGCTATTGTGGGCTTGCCATAGGCATTTGCGGTTTCAGTTGAATAATAGCCAAGCTTTTCTTCTTGATTGCTTGACCATTGTATGACAAAGTCTGACCTATCGACGAATTGCACCGTTTCGAATTTAATTTTTGGATTCTGCTTGTTCCAATATGTTGTTGCTTCTTCTAAAATTCCATCAAACTGTTTTTGCCAATGCTGCGGCATTTTTTCCACGTACATGTAATAGGTTTCTGCACTTGCAAACTGGCTTGGATACAAAAAGGCTATCAGTATTCCAAAGCATAATGCCATTGAGATTCTAACTACATGCATATAATACTGCAAAGCTTAGTACCATATAGGAACGCTGGAAATTAGTGACAATTTTGTAGTTCCAAAGCGGCAATGCAAAGCTAGCAAAAACCTATCCAACCAATTCGCTGTAAAACCGTATGAATTGTAATAGTATCACAATCAATTAATGGTTCTGAGTGGTTGCTCATTTGATGCAAAAATTTGATTTTGCAATAATTGGTGGTGGTATTCTTGGAACAACGATCTCTTACTGGCTTTCTTCATTGTATGATCTCAAGACATGTGTAATTGAAAAAGAAAGCCATGTTGCGGCACACGCGAGTGGGAAAAATACCGGTGTGGTTCACTCGCCATTCTATCTTGATCCACAAAAAAAGAAGATGATTGCTGTTGCTGCTTTACTCTCACATGATCTATGGCAAGATTTCGCAAAATCAAGAAGCCTGCCTTGGTCACATTTTGGTACAATAGAGGTGGCACTCGATGAAAAACAGCACCATGCTTTGGAAAAATATGTAAAATGGGGACAACAAAACGGCATTCCAGAAGATCAACTAGAGCTTCTTGATTCTACACAAGTCTCCAAAAAAGAACCAAACGTCAAGTGTTATTCTGGCCTTTACTGCAGTCGAGACGTTTCAACCGATTATGGAATACTGACTAAACTCTCAGAAAATCAGCAAACTAAATTCCTATTCGGACACAAGGTGGCCGGAATCACATCAGATGATACAACCAAGATCAGATTTGATGATGGTTCTGATCTTGAATGTGGGTTTTTGATAAACTGTGCTGGAGGACACGCACTTGATCTAGCAAAAAAGATGGACCTTGCAACAGAGTATTCAGTTCTCCACTTTAGAGGTGAATATTGGATTGCTGACTCCAAATATGCTAATTTGGTAAACACAAACATCTATACAGTTGCCAAATTCCCAAACTTTCCATTTTTGGATCCGCACTGGATCAAGCGCGCAAATGGACAAACCGAGATAGGACCAAATGCAGTACCAGTAGCAGATCCAGAGACGTATTCTGGCTACGTAGGTAGCGTTCCAAAAACACTAACAAAGCTCAAAGAGGTCCTAAGCGGAAACACTCGAAAACTGCTAATCAACCCAGAATTTCTATCGCTTGTTTCAAAAGAATGGAAAAGCTCACTTTCAAAGAATTCCATTGTAAATAGAGTAAAACAG
>JBBIVI010000170.1:0-2873 GCA_037439825.1 Candidatus Nitrosotenuis sp.
CACGGCCAAGACCTCAAGGTCGCAATAACTGTAGGGGTGCATCCTGCGGTTTCTATTGCCGGGGCTTACCAGGCAGAATGGGGCCAAGACGAGCTGGAAATAGCAAACAGTTTGCTTGGTGGCAAGCTCACGCTCACAAAACTACCGTATTCTTCGATGGCGGTTCCATCCGGTGCGGAAATCGTCATGGAGGGCAGGATACTAGCTGACAAAACCCACAAGGAATGGATGGTTGAAATGCTCAGGACATATGACTTTGCAAGGCAGCAGCCAGTCTTTGAGCTTGAAAAGCTCTACTATAGGAACAATGCTATCTTTCACGATATTCTGTCAGGGTATTCCGAACACAGGTTACTCATGGGGATGCCAATAGAGTCAAAGCTGAACTATGAGCTAAAAAAATCTGTGCCGCAAACAAGACGGGTGGTGATGACCGACGGCGGATGCAATTGGCTTCATGCGGTTGTGCAGATATCAAAGAAAAAAGAGACCGACGCAAAAAAGGCAATAAAGGAAACCTTTGCTGCACACCGCTCATTAAAAATGGTCACAGTAGTAGATGACGACATTGACCCAGCAGACCCAGTACAGGTCGAATATGCCATGGCGACAAGGTTTCAGGCAGACAGGGGCCTTACCGTGATAGAAAAGGTGCGCGGCTCTAGCCTCGATCCATCAAGCGACCAAAAAAACCTCTTAACTACAAAGCTTGGAATCGATGCAACAAAATCGCTTTCAAAAAGGCAGGAAGGATTTGAGATAGCCAAGATCCCAGGACTCGAAAAGACATCACTCAAAAAATATCTGTAGTGAGGTTTTTTACCAATGGGCTCGTTGCTAAATCATGGAGGTAAGAAGGCGCAGCGCCTGGTGGTTCCTCTTGCCAATTCTCTTTAATGTGATTGGCGGAGTCATCGCGTATTTTGTAATCAGGGAGGACGACCAAAAAAAGGCAAAGGACTGTCTGCTTTTGGGAATCATACTTACCGCCATAGGGTTTGCAATATTTTTCATTCCTATTTTGATTGGCATATCGATGATGCCGGATATGCACATGTTTGAGAACAGCTTTTAGATCTGGACAAGATCTGGATGATCTCTTAAGTAGAAAATTACCCTGACGCTATACCATGAGTAAAAACAAGATCGCCTTGGCGGCTGTCTTTTTTGTGATGGTATCCTCTTTTGCGCCATCATACGCACTGGTGCAGGACCTAAAAGATACCAGCGTACCAGTCGAGATCCCCTTGTCATGGGATACGCAGATGGAAACGAGGTATTTTACATCACCACTGAGGCATCCGACCAAAAGGTAGCAGAACACCTAACCGAGCTTACCGGATTCAGGGTAGTCTATACGCCTGCAATAAAGAACACACCAAAAGCAGCGCTTGCAAACATCTACGAGTTTACAAACGGAATCAAAGGCACAGGCCCTGCTGGGTTCCAGCCAAACGTTGCAGATTCGCAACCAGGCGATGCGGAATACAGTCCAGCCTGGGCCGTACAACACGTAACCTGGGTTGATGAATCGGCAGCACGCGAGCTCACATCAGAAGAAGAGATCTTCGCTGCACGAGATGCAGGCCAGCTCACAATAAAAGAGACCGGAGTCGTTGTGAACTGTCCTTTCATACAGTGGAAGGACGGCAACCTGCAGATCCGAGCAGACTCTGAGCTTACAGAGAATTCTCCCTATGGGGGAGGCCAGGTCCTTGACATCGATACTGAAAACATGGCTGTGACATTTGTTGCGCACAGGGGCTTTGGGCCTGACGGATCTACTGTCTACTATATCGCAACCGATGCGTCATCGCAGGATGTGGCGGACATGCTTGGGGTAATTTATGTAGAAAAAATAGGAAATACGCTGGTGTCGTCGGCAGCATCCGACCTGTACGTTTTCACAAACGGAATCAAAGGCACAGGCCCTGCAGGGTTTCAGGCAAGCATTGGCTCAACCAAGGAAGGCGACAAATTCTACAGCCCGTTTTGGAGAATCCAGACCGTAACGTGGGTTGATGCAGAAAATGCACGATTCCTTGCAACTGCGGCTGAAATCGCGGATGCCTCATCGGATGGGGACATAGGTACTGCCCTTGGCGGGTTCATAGTGAACTGTCCGTTCATTGAGGTTCCAGTCAAGGCTATGATGGAAGACGCAATGGAAGGCAAGATGAGCTCAGACAAGATGGAAGGCAAAATGATGGCAGATGTTCCACCTCCAAAAACACAGATGAAAAACGGCATCACACCACAAGACGTAAAATGCAAACAGGGGCTGGAGCGTATTCTGAAAACATCAGACGGCTCTGCAGCCTGCGTCAGGCCTGATACGGCACAACTCTTGGTTTTCCGTGGCTGGGCAGTATCGGCCTAGTCGATCCCTCTTTTTTTACAACGGCATATTTAGGCCTTGGATTTTTTTGATTATTTCGTCGTGGTTGGCGTCCACCTCAAGTGAAAAAATGAGCAGGCCGTCGTCCAAAAACACTGTCACAAGCTTGACTTTTTCCTTTGCAGTTATCATCCAGTTTGTCTTACCAAGTGCGTCGTCAAACATTTCCTCCATGCTTGCCTTCACCGATGCCTGGTAGTGTGCAAGGTTTCCAAGCTCGGTGTCAAGCAGAGGCTTTTTGTTTGGGTGCCTTGCAAATGCGATCACCTTTCTTTGTTTTATTCTCCCTACGAACCTTATGGAATCGTCCAGGCTCAAGACGTGATTGCAGATCTCAAGCGGACCAAGTTGCTTGTGCATCCCCTTAGGCCAAAAATTTTGAAGACTTGTTAAAAGTCTTTTTATTGAGAAAATGGATCTGAGCCCTGTAGAAACCATCCAAAAATTACTGCATAATTTCTGGTAATCCTGTAAC
>JBBIVI010000171.1:0-2861 GCA_037439825.1 Candidatus Nitrosotenuis sp.
TCTGCAGTGGTATCAAAAAAGAGTCGAAGCAAAGGGAAGATCCGATGTTTCTGGCATCTTGCATCAGATCCTAACTGCACGTGTTGCGATGCTATCTCCCTTTGCGCCACACATTGCAGAAGAGATGTGGGAGCTGCTTGGAAATACAGGTCTTGCCTCAAAGTCAGCTTGGCCAAAATCAGATACACAATTAGATCACAAAGCTGTGCAGACAGAAGAACTTTTGCAATCAGTACTTGATGACATTAGAAATATCTTGAAGGTTACCAAGATAACACCGCAAAAGATTGTTCTGTATACTGCCGACTCTTGGAAGGTAAAAGCATATCAAAAAATCGCAAAAGACGTAGTAGGCGGTCAGACAAACATCGGAGTGATCATCAAGGAATTAATTGCAAACAAAGAAACCGACAACGTCAAAAAGGATCCAGACTTTGTGAAAAAAACCGTGAATGCAATTTTAGCGGAACCTACCGAGTTGAGAAAGATGAAGGCAGAACGTGAACCCATTAATGAAATCCAAGTGATCAAAAGCGAGCTAGGCCCACTCATAAAAAAAGAATTCGGAGTAGACCTACAGGCATTTGAGGAATCAGATTCTACAAAATACGATCCAAAGAACAAGGCAAAAACTGCACGACCATTCAAGCCCGCCTTGTTGATAGAATAACTTGCCTTTGCATGGGAACAAAAAATCACCCGTGCGAAAAAGGCAATAGTCTATTTATTAGACTGCCGAAAATTCCAAGTGAAATGAAAATAGCTGTAGTCGGAATTGGTGTGGCAGGTGGATATCTGATTTCGAGGCTCAAAAAAGACCACGAAGTAATCGGATTCGAACGCATGACTGAGCAAAATCACGACTCTATTTGTGCCTGGGGCACGTCAAGAAATGAAATGAAAGAACTTTGTGCAAAATCAGGCATCGACTTTGACAAGTTTGTGATTCACCACGGAAAAGATATGCATATTGAAATGAACAACAATCAAAAGTTTGACATCAAGCTGAAAGGCCTAGTAACGTTTGATAAGATAGGCCTCATCAAGGAGATGGCAAAGGGCGTCAAGATCCATTACGGTGTGGCACCAAAACTTGAAGACTTGGAAAAAGAGTTCGACCTAATTGTTGACTGCACAGGATTTCATCGAAGTTACCTGCCAAAAATCAAAAAAGACTTTTACTTGCCAACATACCAGTACAAAATTCAATACGACGACAAAGTGCCAATCAACGACTTTTTTGTAAAGCCGTTTCCTGGTATGACCGGGTATTTTTGGTATTTTCCACTAGGCCACAACCTGGCACACATTGGAGCGGGAGATTACAAGAAAAATCACATAGTTGAGACTGACAAGTTTTTTACAAAATACGGAGGCAAAGTAACAAAGACTGTTGGAAGGCCAATCAGGCTTGCAACACCAGATATGTGTGAGCCCTTTTACCACGGCAAAGTAGTCGGCGTAGGTGAGTCCATTGGTACTGTGTACCCACTCCTTGGTGAGGGAATCATTCCAAGCATGATCTGCGCAGACATTTTTGTTAGAAATATCAATAATTTAGAGAAATACAGACAAGAAGTCCTAGAATATTTTGCGATTTATAGCAAAGTTCTCAAATTCATCAGACACAAAATGAAAGGTGAGTTTTCCGCAATCAAAAGCTTTGCAGACTTGATTTCAATATTTAGGTACATGAAGAAAAACGAAGACAGATTTGGCATGGAAATTCACATGCGCGATTTAATGAAGGTCGCAAAGGCCTAGACAAAGCTGGCAAGACCAAATCCTTCTCGTGTAGTTCTGGTGTATTTCATATTGTAATCATAGATGATTCCAGAATACTCGCAGAGAACTTCCTTCATATTATCAAGTGAGTCACCTAGGTAAAACCCAGGACAGTCACCTGTAAATTGGAAAGTAGAATGCACTCGTGCTACGCCGTTTTCATTTTCAAGCCACGTAGAAAACGGATACAAATAACACACGCCGGGCCTGTTGGGGTGAAGCGAGCAAGCGCCTTTTTCATCTAAAAATCTGCACGATATATGTGTACCATCATCTGCTTCAGTTTCATCTTTTTTTCTTTTTAGATTTATTGTAGTCAACAAGACATCACCTGATGAAGGCCCAGGTTCTTTCCATGTGGCAATCACGGTTTCATTTTTGACAAAGTCGGATACTTTTTGATATTTGAGCCCCTTTCCAATAGTGATTAAATCGTCTGATGTGAGTGGTAATCGCCCTTGGCGCTCACAGCAATTATGACAATCAGGCCAAAAACATTTCCAGAGAATGAATTTTTTTTCGTTTGTCAAATATGGGATATGAAACACTACTTGACCCACCTTGACTGCATGATCTAATACGTCTGTTTTTTTGCCAAGCATAAAATCTTTGAGTATCGGATCGACTTGCCAGTTTTTTTCTAAAAGATTCAGAGACTCTTCGATATGAGACAACTATGCAGTTATAACTAATCTTTTGAGATGTTATTAACGTTGGGCGAAAAAGGCAAGTACGCGTCAGGAACTCAGAATCGAAGATTTGTTTGGAAGGAAATCGTCTGGCCCCTGATTTTGGAGTTTAACACGGTTGCATTCACCATGGAGCAATACCAAAAAAAGCGTGATGAAGTATGCAAGAAATTCGATGTGTCTTTGACCGTAGTTTCACGCGGCCTTGCATCACTTTTGCAAAAAAATCTCCTATACAAGGAAAATGATCTGTATTCAATTCACTACAGACTGATCCCATACATGAGACTCAAGGCGGATTGCGATTATGCTACAGCTATTCGCGAAACCAGAATCAAGTAGAAATTTTATATTGAAAGGCCTTCGTGGGTTGTTCAGTAGCCCGAT
>JBBIVI010000172.1:0-2852 GCA_037439825.1 Candidatus Nitrosotenuis sp.
TCGTCTCCTGCAACTCCGCCTTTGAGCCAAATTACCTTGACTGCTCCAAAATAATTTCTCAGATACTTTTCAATCTCGTCTTTTGTTAGGTGTGGATTTCTGTTGCCATTGAGAAGGCATTGCTCTGTTGTAAGTATGGTGCCTTTACCGTTGACCTCGACAGCACCTCCCTCCATTACTATGCCAGGCCTAAAGTTGTCAAGCTGCAAAGTATTGTTTATGACGGACGGAATACGAGCGTCTTTTTTTAGATCCTCGTATTTGTCACCCCACGCATTGAATATCCAGTGAACAAATGCAATTTGATTTGATTGCTTGTTGACTACAAAGATTGGGCCGTAGTCTCTAAACCATACATCGGCGTAATCCCAGACGTAAAAATTGATCTTTTGGAGATCGATTCCTTTTTGTTCCAAAATCTTGGTGACTCTGGCTTTTGCAGCGTGGTCTTTTACAAATAAATTTACATTTTCATATTTGTGCAAGGCAGCAATTATCTTGACATAAACATCTTCTGCTTTTTTGACGCGTCCTGGAAATGTGACAGGATCATGTGGCCACGCAAGCCAAGTCGCTTCATGTCTTTCCCATTCTGCTGGCATCGAGTAGCCAAGTCTTTTTGGCGTCTCCCTTAACACCGGTGATGTGAGAAGGCCGTAGCTTGCAGGTAGTCTATTTCTGAGAAATCCCCACCCTTCCTGAATTCTTTTGTTTTGTGACAAGTCTAGCTCTGCAACTACTACTTCTTCATCGTTTCCGGCTCTTTTGATGAGCCTGCCAAAAGCATCGCAGACAAACGAGCCGCCCCAGAACTTGACTTTGTCCTCCGTTCCGACACGATTTACTGCAGCAATGTGTATGCCATTTGCAATCGCATGGGAGCGTTGTATGTTTTCCCATGCATAATGCCAATCATCATCGGATAACGGGTCCCCATCAAGGTGCCCTATTGCTGAGGGATAAAAGATAAGATCCGCTCCTTGGAGCGTCAGCGTTCTTGCGGCCTCTGGGAACCACTGATCATAGCATATAAGGACGCCAAAATTCACATCCGGGGTCTTGAAGACCTGATACCCAGAATCGCCAATGTCAAAATAATTTTTTTCATAGAAAAACGGATCATGTGGTATGTGCATTTTGCGGTATTTTCCCATAATGTTTCCGTCTCCGCCTATTACCACTGCAGTGTTATAGTATTTGCCAGAATCCACCTCAAAGATAGGGGCAATTATGATTATCTTTAGTTCCTTTGCAAGCTTGGAGAGTGCTTGTGTCGTCTCCCCTGGAACCTTCTCTGCAAGCTGTGTTGCGTCATTTTTTTCTTCAATCGGAAAATACTTGGTTCTGTATAGTTCTTGAAGACAGACTATCTTTGCGCCTTTGTTTGCGGCTTCCCTAATCTTTTCTACTGTCCTTTTCATATTGGACTCAATGTCGTCTGAGAGCTTGGTCTGAACTAGTCCCACTGTGATAGTTTTTTTGTCTGCCATCACTGCCAACTTGATTTTGATTTCTTATTTAACTTTAGTCTCTCAAATCATAGATCTTGATCTATTTTGATTTTGAAACTTGGAAAAAAGTCTGTTTATGCGGTCATTCCTTCTTTATTCTTACCAGGACAAGACTTGCCGGATTTGTCTTCATACGTCTTGTCGCCTTGCATGCTGTCGCCCATATCTTGAGCAAAAACTACAGATATCGTCGAACTTGCAACAGCAAAAACTGCGATTATGGCAAAAAATGCGATCAGGTAGATTTTCTGATTTGGAGTCATGCGTTCAGACATTTTACATCAAAATCATTTTTAAATAATGCGATGAAAATGTCAAAAATCCTAACTTTGATAATAAAGTACCTGCAAATAACGTATGATGTACAGGATGCAACTCTGCATAGTCGTATCTGTACTTTTGGTAGTCTCATTTATCTCAGCAAGTGCAGCACAACTTGAACATCATGGCCACGATGAGGTACATTTTGTTACGCTAGACTCACCGCGTACACAATTCATGTCTGATGTGCCAGCAAACATGGTTCAATGCCAGCAAGGCCTTGAACTTATTATGAAAAAGAGCAATGGCATGCCTGCATGTGTCAAGCCTACTACGTTACAGATCCTAATTGAACGCGGATGGGGTGTACACGTACTACCAGATTACGATAACAAAGACAACAATTCCGACATGCTCACAACAGCTAAAGGTGAATTCAAAGTCAAAACAAAATCAGTAACATACGAGAACTATACAGGTTATCTTGCAATGCCAGACACTGAAGAGCAAAACTTTCCTGGAATCGTGATGATTCACGAGTGGTGGGGCCTAAATGACAACATAAAGGACATGGCTGAAGAGCTTGCATCTCATGGCTATGTAGTACTTGCAGTAAATCTGTTTGGCAAAGAAGCGGCAACAACTGCCGATGACGCAAGACAGCTGATATCTGAATATGATCAAAATGCAGGAATTGCCAACATGAATGCGGCAGTAAAATACCTGCAGACTAACTACTACGTAGAAAAGGTAGGCTCCATTGGCTGGTGTTTTGGTGGAGGCCAGTCCCTGACACTTGCTCTAAACAACCCGGAAATGGATGCTACAGTGATTTACTATGGCGGCGTCACCTCAGATAAGGAAAAACTAGCCTCAATCCACTGGCCAATTCTTGGCATATTTGCAGGCCTTGACCAGGGAATCCCAGTAGAATCAGTCAAGGAATTTGAAAAATCACTTGACGAGCTTGGAATACAAAACGAGATCCACATCTATCCTAATGTTAATCATGCTTTTGCCAATCCCTCAGGAGACAGGTACGCTCCTGAAGAAACAAAAGATGCTTGGCAAAAAACGATC
>JBBIVI010000173.1:0-2759 GCA_037439825.1 Candidatus Nitrosotenuis sp.
AGTGTGTTAATTCGCTTAACGTTTCTTTCTTTTGAGCATGTCAGCTTCTTTGATGCCTTCGAAGTCAGGATCACCGGTAAGTACTCGTGCATTCGATGACCTTGCCGTCTGCAAAACAAATGCATCTCCAAGGCTAAAATTTGGTTTCCGCTTCTTAATGGAAGAATGTAATATACCAACATTTTTGGCAAAATTCTCATCGCCTACTATTACTTTCGATAGAGAGATAATAAAGTCAAATGCAATAGAAGGATCTTTTCCCATCCTGTTTACTTTAGATACTACCTCTGCTACAGTTACCATATTGGTGAGTGCATTGCCACCTTCAATGCTTGGTTTTGCTTTGTTGCCAAGCTCGCTCCCATCCAAATACTCCATCCATGCCCAGGAATCAATGACGTATTTGTTCATCCAGCTCATCCTCTCTGGTCATAGATCCAACCCCCTTAAGTGAACCAAACCCGCTTTTTCTCACCTTACTTACTCTCAATCTGACCATCTCACCTTCATGGATGTCTTCATCTTCTGCTACCTCCTTTGGTATTCTGACTATCAAAGAGCCGCCAAGCTTTCTGGCTTTGACTAATGTTTCATGCATGATTAAGATAGCATGCACATATATTTAACTATTAATTTAATTTTATTATCTTTTATATTTAATTGATGCTAAATAATTGTATGTGCCGGGGGTGGGCTGACATTATTCGCATTCGCTGCCCTCAGTTTCGTATTTTTGAAACCAGGCATTCCAATCATTACTATGATAACATCAAGATAAGTTTGTTGATTTTATCTTCTTCGAAGTTCAATGAACAAATTAACCAAAGTTTTTCAGAAGAGAATGTAATTGCCTACATCATACAAAACATACAAAGAACGCATCTTTGCGAATGCACAAGCCCAGAAGCTTAATTACCAATAAGAAACATAGTAGATCAGTGCAGAAAAGCAAGACCCCCCTAAAGCCAAGTCCAGACCTTACCAAAGAAGAGCTAAAAGCCATAGAAAGGTTCGAGTCAGGCAAGGGCAAATACAAACACTTTGAGAGTGCAGAAGATGCAATCAAGTGGCTACATGGCAAGAAGCAAAAATCAAAAAAGTGAGTCTATTTGTGGGAAGCTGATTTTGACAATATCTTTAGACGACAGTATAAACGACTGGACTCACAACTGCAAAAAAGGATAGATGATGCAATTGCAGAAATTATAGGATCGGAGAATCCTGCAAAACTTGGGGAACAAAAAAGAGGTCATCTGAGACACTTTTATGCATATGATCTTGGAAGGCAGTACAGGATCATATACTACATCTTACACAGTATAAAGACGGTTGTCTTTGTTAATGTTGGTTCTCACAAACAGGTCTATGGAAAAGATTAGCCAGATGTCATTGTTGAGCGATACTAACATGGTCCGAAAAAATCATTATATTCTTACATAAGAAAAACGAGGAAAATTTTTTAATTTTTGTTCAACAAGTTATTGGTTTGGAATAACTGTCAAATATCCTGTCATAGCAGGCTGGTGAATACTGCATGAAATCTTAAACGTCCCTGCTTTGTCAGCCACAAATGACACATCGTGCAGCTCGCCTCTTTTAACATCAAAAGGTTCAGCATAACCTTCAATTGAAATATGATGCAATGCCCCGTTTAACCCAAGCATCTTCAGATTTACTGTATCTCCTTGATTTACCACAATCATTGAGGGTGAAAATGAGTATGTTTCCACGGTCCAATCGCCAGCATCATTTGGTGGAATCAACTCAAATCCTCCACCTTCTGGAAGCGAAACTGTGGGAAATGGTTCTTTTGAGATATTTGTGGTTCCTTTTGGCTCTACAAGATTCATGTAGATTGTTCTTTCGGTGGGTGTTACTGCCGTTGCATGTACTGTATCTTGGTTTTGATTTAACATAATTGCTACACCAGATATTGCAATTGCAACTATTGCAATTCCAATGGCGATGCCACCAAGATTTGTCATGATATAGCCTATCGATATAACAAAAACACAAATTAAAAACTACAAGACAAATTCCAGCTTTTGGGTTCCAAGTTTGGTACCGTCATTAACTTTAACAACAAGATCTTACCAAAAGATCCCATTGGAACCAAGTACGCAAATCCATCTTTTGAGTGCAATCAGTGTTTTTACAGCAGGAATTATTCCGTTGTTTCTTGGACTGAAACTAAAACGCAGCATCAAAAAGCTGGTTATTGTGTTTTTTGTATTTATTTTGGTTCACGGCACATATCATATTTTTGAGCTGATCTCTCTCGGGACCATAGGCGAGGATGTTTTTGAACCGTTGTCGGTTGCAATTTTGATTGGTTTTGGTCTGATGTATATTAAAAATTCAAGGGAAGTAATACAACATTGAGCGAGTCTGGGTTTTTGACTGATTTTCTAACTTTAGTACTTCTTTTGGTAGGAATTGCGATATTTGGTTATTTGGCAGTAGTATCAAAAAGTATAAAAAAATTCCAGTTTCAAATATCGGTGTTTATTCTGATTTGGATTGCAGGAGAAATTGCGTCTCGGCTTCAGTCGTTTGGTGCAATATCAGACAGGTTTGCACAAGTCGGCCTTGAGATTCATTTGGTATCGATGGTGTTTTTTGCAGTTCTGGTGTGGGTGAGGTTTTTGTCATCAAAAAGCCAGAACAAAAGCATTGTTGATGATCCTAGTGACATACTAAAATAAGTCACTCAAGTGAAAATATCCGTCTCGCAGTTTTTTCCAAGACGTTTATGTTTT
>JBBIVI010000174.1:0-2740 GCA_037439825.1 Candidatus Nitrosotenuis sp.
TTTTGGTAGCAGCGCTGGACGATAAAGACATCGAAGTCAGAGGCGAGGCTTTCAGCTCACTGGTTCTAAACGAAAATGATATTTCAGACATATTGGTTGAGGCTTTGAAAAATCCTGCCAAGAACGTCAGAGGTTATGCCACACTTGTCTTAGCAAACAGAAACGACAAAAAAGCAATACAGCAGATTGCCAAGCTGACAAACGACCAAAGCGCCATGGTCAGGTCTTGTGCTGTTGGTGCACTTGGTTATCTAAAGGCAGTGCAAGCACTTGACTCCATAAGGAAGTGCCTTGAGGATCCCAACATCGAAGTCAAAAAGAGTGCAATAAAATCAGCAATAGATGTAGGTGACAGGAGCCTTCTTACCAAACTGGATAAACTCGCAAAAGAAAACGATCCTGAAATCAACAGCTTGCTTGTTCTTGCAAAAAATAATTTGTAAGTGGACCGGGAGGGATTTGAACCCTCGATCTCACCCATGCCAAGGGCGTATCCTACCAGTCTAGACGACCGGCCCACAGAATCAGAGAAAAATTCTGATCGTCTTTGAAGTTTGAGAATTGATTATTAACGTTTAGCTGTCAGAATGAAATTTTGTCAACCAGTTATCATAAAATATTTAACCGTCATTAGTAAGGTCTGTCTGTGGTCGTAGAAAATAAAGCAACTCTTACTTACATTCAATTATTAAAAGAAGATCTAGCAATCTTTAGGCTCGTTCCAAATGACGGCATCATCCCCGATTACAAATCAGGCCAATTCATCACAATAGGAATGAACGTGCCAAGCGAGGGCAAAGTCATCAGAAGAGCATACTCCATTGCATCTCACCCAGAAAACAAAAAATTTGTCGAACTTGTCATACGCTGGGTAAGAAAACCGCTTCCGGGCAGACTGACCAGGCAGCTCTTCAACGAAAAGGAAGGCGACGAGGTCACATGGGTAAAGCCAACCGGTGCTGCATTGTTGATAAACGATAAACTGCCAAACGGCCAAAAAGACGAGCGAAGAATTGTTTGTCTTGGAGGAGGCACAGGTATTGCTCCATTTGTAAGCTTTGCGCAGCATCTCCACGCAGTAGGCGACAAAAGAGAGATAGTAGTTCTTCATGGTGCAAGCTATGTTGATGAGCTCAGCTACAAACAGCTTTTTACTGATTTAGAAATGGAAAGTCTTGATAAAGGTCGTGACAAGTGGAACTTTAGATACCGTGCATCAATTAGCAGACCGCAAGAATGGTTCAACAGATCATGGAGCGGGCAGACTGGAAGAGTGGAGACCTTCCTTAGATCAAAGGACGGCGAGCCATCACCGCTTGAGCAGCTAATCGGTGAAAAGGTGACTCCACAAAACACAATGTTTTACATTTGTGGCTGGCAAGGCACCATCGACGGTTGCATGGATTATCTCAGTGCCAAGGGATTTGTAACTGAGCGAAACAAGCGACCAGATGGCAGCTTTGAAGTCAAGTACGAGTCCTACGGATAATCAAGAGTAATATTGCATCGTTTTGTCCCAGCTATGGGGACGTAGGTTAGCTTGGTATACTGCCAGCCTCGGGCGCTGGAGATCATGGGTTCAAGTCCCATCGTCCCCATTCTCATTTGGGTTCAAGTCGGCCCTTAATTGGTAAACTTTCTCTTGTAGAGGTGTCAAAAAGTTGAGACTTCTCCACAAGAACTCAAAGTACAGGTGGATGCTTGAGAATGAGAATTTCCGGATGTGGCTTGAAAATGTTGAACGCGGAAGTCTGATCACAGCACATGAGATGTACAGAAGAATCGGTTACATCTGCACTGTATTTGATACAACTCCTACCAAGCTTGCAAAGATGAAGAACAGGGACGCAACGGCCTTTGCGTTAAGGGTTGTCACCTATTTTGAGCAAAAGGCAAGCTCAGGTACCAACATCAGGCTCTACGTTGCAGCTCTGAAAGCTTGGTGGGCGTTCAATGAGATTGTGCCAAGCAGGAAGATAATAATTGTTGGAGCGCATGACTACACAAGGTACGAGAATGAAACCGTACCGACTCAGGCAGAGCTTACAAGAATTCTCGACTCTGCAGACATTAGAGGAAAGGTTGGAGTTGCATTGCCGGCCTTTTCTGGTTTAAGGATGGAGGTACTAGGCGACTTTGTCGGCAAAGACGGCCTGAAGATAAAGGATCTGCCCGACATAGAGATTTTGACGGCAGAGTTTTCAAAGATTCCAGCTGAGGTAATTATCAGAAAAAACCTCTCAAAGGCAGGCCACCAGTATTCCTCTCTTCTGCCCGCCCAAGGATGTGAGTATCTCAGACAGTATCTTGAATTAAGAATAAGAGAAGGCGAGCAGATTACACCCGAGTCGCCAGTAATAACGGCCCAAGGTGCAAATCGCTGGAAGGTTAGAAATCACATCACTAGCGTAAACATAGGTGATATGATAAGAAGGCCATAAGAGCTGCAGGATTCCAGTGGAGACCATATGTACTCCGGAGATATTTTGATACAAGACTCATGGTTGCAGAAAGCGAGAAGCTGCTGATTCGAGACTGGTGTGTATTCTGGATGGGCCACAAGGGTGACATCGAACACGTCTACACGCTAAACAAGGGACGGTTGCCTGAAGACATACTGGAGAAGATGCGTCAATCATTTGAAAAGGCGGCAAGGTACCTTGTAACTAATGGTGGAGAAAAAATCACTGATATGGTGCTTGAGACTTTCAACTCGCAGTTTCTCACAATAGCAGGATAT
>JBBIVI010000175.1:0-2731 GCA_037439825.1 Candidatus Nitrosotenuis sp.
TGCAAAGCTTAGAGTCACATTGGAATTCTTGTTCCAGCTTCAAGTCATGTGTTTTTGAAACCTTGACAGAAAGAGTCCCAATTCGATCTTGCTTCCACAGGTATTTTGGATTGTGAACGAGGTTTATTGCATCCCACAAATAGTAGGTTTTATCCAAGTTTGCTGAGACAAAACCGTCCTTGTCCTTTAGAAACTCTTGCGTAATCAAAATCTCCGTGTTTGGTGTTGTCACCGTGGGCACGTATCTACCAGTAGCAACAATTGGAGTCCACCCACAGATCACTTTGGGTTTTGAATAGATGCAAAAATATCTCTCTGCTGCAACCGTAAGCTGTATGTAACTTGATGAATGATGATTTATTGGAATTTCAGCCGTGCCGCTTGACGAGCCTGTCTGCATCGATTTGGTTGGTTTGATCTTTTCTAGGTCACATCTTGACCAGCTACCAAAAAGATTAGATTCTACTGGACAGACTTTAAAATTTCTGCAACCTTTGTTGCCTGCCCATCCATAGGAAAAAGAATATGAAAAACCATCACCAGGGTAATACGTGTTATCTGGGTTTATTCTTGGCACACCATCTACAAACAACTTTGTAATTATAGTTTGAACCCAGACCTGACAATGTGCAAAATATGATGTCTTTGTTCGTATTTCTTTTCCTCCAGTGTGAGTATGGTAATTATACACTTCGTTTTGATCATTTATTGAAATTATGTGATTGTTAAATGAGTCACTTTTTGATCCGTTTGCATCATTTTGGACAGATGTTACCAAAACACAAGACAGAAACACTGCTGCCCTGATTAGTTTTTTCATATTCTAAAATGTTTTTGAATTAAAAAGCAGCTATGTGATTTTGATGTCGATTAAGTTTTTCGTGTTGGTCAAGAGTTGAACAGATCTGCCAGTCATGTTTGCCTCAAGCAACATTATCTTTTTTTGTGTAAGAGTATTGTTTGCAAATACAATACCTTCACCATCATATAGTACGAATGATGCTTCTTTTCCGTCCACAAACACACCAGCAAGGATTATTTCCTTAAGACCGTAGTTGAATAATTCCAACTGAATTTTGCCAGAGTTTGTTTTATGACCAATGACGCTTATGAGTTCCTGAATTTGTGTGCTTTTTTCGTATAATACCTCTGTGACTGTTTTTTCGTTTTCCATTGTTTGATTTGATGAATTGTTGAGGGCCAAAAACGAGACGGTTGCAATCACTGCCATCAACAACATTGTGGCAACTACTTCGCCTACACCACGTCGATTTCGCATAACATAAATGAAAGACATATTTTAAAGCGGCTTTTATCTTGCTGCCACGGTATCTACCCACTCGTAGCTTGAGCCAGCCGTGTCCAAGACTTTGACGTGAATTGGGTACCTGATATTTGTGTGAATGTTTGCATCAAAGATCTCGGTAGTACCAAAGACTTGGCCTGGATTCAACCTTGGAATTTGTACTGAGTGAAAGGTGTTGCCGTTATCATAAAATCCTGCAGTGCCAGAGGCAATAGTTGTAGTTCCGGTATTTTTGAGATCTAGTGTGAAAAAGGTCTTGTTTGCAGTCAGTGTGTGTACTAGGTTTGTCTTTACGACATCGACTTTGGTAGATTTGGTAACGATCTCATTTTGCTCATACATTGCGGTTCCAGCCGAAAGACCTCCAATTACCGCAACGCCGATCAAAAACAGAGTAGTAATTGCAGATGATATCCCACGGTGTCCCATACCGACAAAGGTGAGAGTGATTTTAAGGATCTTAGCCCAAGCTCTTCGGCTCCTTCAAAAGGAATAAGTACCTCACATTTGGCATCAAGCACAAATGAGTAATTGGGATCTCATGATGCCTGGGATGGGACTTACTGCCATTGGTTTGGCGGGAGTAACCATCTCTTATGCAGGTATTGCGCACACATTCATAGACGGCATGCATGCGCTGACAGGCCTTACAATGTTTATCGGTCTTATCTTTTTGGCTGCAGGCATCTTGGAGGGCGGCGTTTCAACAAGCAACAGGGCAAAGGCTACGACTTTGGTAGTTTTGGGTATTTCATTTTCATTTGGTCTTGCAGCACTCAACTTTAACGCAATTACTACCATTCCAACATTTGCAGGAGTTATGCTCATTGTGGTGGTACCGGCAATAGTCATGGCATACGTTTCAATGAAGATGCCGCAATATGCAAAACCAGTATCAATTATCTTCATAATATCTGTAGGTGCAGCGGTAGGAGCCTATGTCGGATTCGGTCTGTATGGGCCGTCACCATATCTTGTGCCACCACCAGCAGAAGTAGAAGAAGAAGAGCCTGCGGCGCCTACTGCACCAGTGTTTACAATATCTATTTTGAAAGGCTCTGCAACTCAAGGCAATCCAGATTATGATCCTGATGTGGCTCAAGTGCCAGCAGGCAACATCATAGAATGGACAAACAACGACGATGTGGCACATACGGTTACCAGTTCTGCGGATGCAGGTGCAACGTTTGACTCAAGCCTCATTGCTGCAGGTGCAACGTACAGACTAGATACATCATCGCTAAGTCCTGGCAAATACGACTACATGTGTATAGTTCACCCATGGATGACTGCATCATTTGATATTATTGAGGAAGGTCAAAGACTTGCCGAAGGTGCAAATGCAAATGAACAAAACAGATCGGATGAGCACACCTCTGATCTACAGACAGATGTCGAGAACTAGAATGCAGTCTTCAGCTTTGA
>JBBIVI010000176.1:0-2729 GCA_037439825.1 Candidatus Nitrosotenuis sp.
AATAAAATCATTACATTCGTTGAATCACAAAAAAATACCTTAATATTTGAGAACTTTGACTTTAGCGATGACTCTAACATCGCAGTTCTATCAACTGCGCCAAGGGGTCAGTCAGCCTCAATAGAATACAATTCAAAATCCGCCTCAATAGTATCAGGCCTTGGAACGGCAAGCGTCGGCTTGGGACAAGCACCAATACTCGCAGGCCAAGAAATCCCAGTCACCGTAACGGATCCTGACCAAAACATAAACTCGGGCTCAAAAGACTCACTTGACGTCTTTAGAAGTTCTGCAATAATTCCTTCACTTACAATCGGAAATCCAATAACTCTCCAAAGTGCAGCAAGCGTCAAGATTGCCAACTCTACTGATCCTCTGACTGGAGGAACATCCATTCCATCATCTGTTCCTGACACAAACTCTGACAGGCTGCTACTTGATACCAGATCCTCTTCTGGAGTTTCAAACCAAATTTTTGAAAAGATCTTCCTAAACCTTGGAGTGAGCGCAAACCAATTGCAACAGCTGTTAATCAACGTGGCTGCAGCCAACAACTTTGGGACAAACTGGGTAAATTATGACTTTAGATCACTTCAAAATCAGCTTGGAATATCTGATTTTTCTGATACATCGATTTCAATCTCGTTTGGGTTGACCGACCCAACACCGGTCACTTTGATATCTGCAGGTGATATGACTGGTGCACAGGGCCTAATACAGCTTGACGATGCAACGGTGGCCTCGATTGCTTCGGAATCGGGACAGGCATTTTTGGTTATCAACTTTGATGCGTCTAACAACTCTGTACCGCAGGGAACGATCTCTAATGAATCTGACAGACAGCCAATTGTATTTGATTTGTTTTCATTTGGAACAAAAAACAACAACGATGTAAACAACGCAATATATCGATTTGAGCTTGAAGAAACATCCACAAACTCTGGAGTGTTTAGTGGCTCCATGGAATACGTGATTGCAAACCAGCTAAACCAATATGATGCAAACACAATTAGATCCTTGAGAACAATTAGTGACGAAGTAAAATTCTTTGTAAATCAAAGATTGATCGACGAAGAAGGAATCAACATCGCATACGGAGATATCTCCCAAGTGGGCGTAACGGAGCAGTCGTCAACAAAAACCGACATAAGTACTCACACTGGTAAGGTCTCACTCAACGCAAAGACATTCAGATTTGGCCAGCCTGTAACTGTCATTCTCAACGACCCAGACTTGAATGCAAAACACGACACAATCGAAATATATTCTGTAATTGATAATCCTGCTTCACAAAACGTAGACACCGTGGGCACCACAGGTGGAGGAATACTACTTGAAGTCTTGATAAAAGACATCAGGTACAAACGCTGCACCATAAATGGTGTAGAATATGGCGGTCTTGCTGCCACAGGATTCAGCCTAGTTGAGACCGGACCAGATACTGGAATATTCCAAGGCGTCTTTAAGATGCCTTCGCAAATCTGTGACAGGTCTGGAACCAAACTGATCTCCTCAGCTGGCGGAACAATAGATCTCAAGTATCATGATTTCAGGGACGCATCTGGACAACCAAACATCTTTGGTTTGGGTGATACAGTTTCAAAACCATCAAAACCGCTTACGACTCCAACAACACCTGCTCCAACAACTAAAGCGATTCCAAGCTGGATTAAAGATAATGCAAAGTGGTGGTCATCTGGTATGGTCTCTGACAATGAATTCATTGATGCAATAGAATATCTCTCAAAAGAAAGAGTAATCATAATAAAGAAAACTCAGACACTTGAAGAATCAAAGTCGGTACCACTTTGGGTAAAAAACAGTGCTAAATGGTGGGCAAATGGACTCATCTCAGATGAAGATTTTACAAAAGGATTGGAATATCTGGTCAACAGAGGTGTCATACGTATCTAAATTTCATAAATCATGTTGAGATAATTGAAATGAATTTCTGGTGCTAAATCTATGGGGTCAAAAAAGGTTCAAGAAGAGTATAATCAAGTCAATTTTTCTTTCATAGAATACATAAATACCCTTAGTCCTTGTATGTGCCTAGAAATGAAAGGAGCTGGAAGACCGGTAGTAGTGTTTTTATCGCTTATGGTTTTAACAATGGGCTTCACAAGTGCCTTTGCACAACTTGATTCAAGTCAGATTGCACCACTTTCAGTCAAAGCAGAGCTCCCACTATATGATGAGGGCGACACGGTATCTTTTAGCGGTTTTATAAAAAACCCCGACGCAAATAACCTAATAGATGTAACAGTCAGGGTGATAGGACCACTTGTTAATGGTACTTCAAGTAATATTGTTCAAGTAAAACAAATCAAGCCGCAGCTTGACGGCTCTTTTGCTGGCTCATTTATTGTAGCAGGTCCACTTTGGATCAAAAAAGGAGATTACAAAATTGTAGTTAATTATGGTCCACAAAAAGCAGAGACCACATTCTTTTACAATGGTGGAACTGGACAGGCACCAGCAGACACCACTCCACCTCCACCAAAATGCGCACCAGGACAGATCATAGTGGGTGGAAAATGCGTTGATGAGGAAATAACAAAACCACCTCCAAAATGTGGTCCAGGAACGGTATATGATGAGGCTACCGGAACATGCATTGTCGCACCTCCACCACAATGTCCACCAGGACAAGTCCTAGTTAACGGTCAATGTGTAGATGAGGAGCCAGAACCAGAAGGCCCAATATGTGGTCCTGGAACTCACGCTGA
>JBBIVI010000177.1:0-2708 GCA_037439825.1 Candidatus Nitrosotenuis sp.
TAGCAGAATTTCTAGAAAATACATTTAAAATCAAAACAGAAAAAAGAAAAAACATCTTTCTGAGTGCAACCGAAAAAACTGCTGCGGATCTTGCATCAATCCGCATTTTTGATTTCCGCAAGCCATTTGAGCCACACACACCTAATTTGGAAGAAATAAAATTTGAGATGGAGTCGTTTGCCGATTCAGCAAGAATTGAAAATATTGTGCCTTACGACGGTTTCGAATTTCAAAAAATAATCAGCTCGCTTGTACCAAAAGACGAACTTGTTTTGGAAAATTTTCACATCATATTTACAAACAAATTAACATGTACTTTTGATCAGGCTGATTATAGATACCACGGTAGAGCACTAATTGGTTCAAATCCGTCAGTAATTTCTACCACCGGAATCATTGAAGCTCCGGCAAAACCACGCCAGTATTATTTGGATCTCATGGTAAACTATAGCCAAGGCTTGAATATTGATTCAATTAAAAAAAGATACAAAGGAACACATCTTGAGTACCACGACGAGCGTCTAGGGTCAGTGGTAGAAGGATACTCGCTTCAAGCACTGTTTTATTACCTGACAGGTGAACCGTTTTGTGATTTACTAAACTGTAGATTATACAATGCACACTGGCAACGCGATCTGCTTTATTCACAAATAGAATGTGGAAGACTATGTGAAAAACACCAGAGTATTCTAAATGACTGGTTAACTTAAATTGTGAATCGGTTTAGCCTCAGATATGATGGCAGATACTGGTTCCACACTCATGGTAGAAAAAGAATTTCCAAAATCAGAGAAAAAAAAGACAAAATATGACGTCATAATAATCGGTGCTGGTCCAGCTGGATACACTGCAGGAATTTATTGTTCTCGTGCAAGACACGACACTCTGATCTTATCTGGCATTCTTCCCGGAGGTCAGCTTGTCAATACGACCGAAGTTGAGAATTACCCAGGTTTTGAAAATGGCATTATGGGACCCGATCTCATGGTAACAATGAGAAAACAAACCCAGAGAATGGGAACGACGATAATTGACGATGAAGTTGTCGATGTAGATTTTAGACACAAACCTTTCAAAATTCTTACAGCATCAGAAGAATACGAGTGTAGAGCAGTAATCATTGCTACCGGGGCATCCCCAAGAAAGCTCGGACTTGCAGGAGAGACTACATTTGGTGGAAGAGGAGTATCATACTGTGCTACATGTGACGGTCCATTTTTTAGAAATCAGGAATTGATTGTAGTTGGCGGAGGAGACTCTGCAATAGAAGAAGCTACATTTCTTACCAAGTTTGCAAGCAGAGTTCACCTCGTGCATCGACGCGATACACTTCGTGCAAGTAAGGTCATGCAAGAACGTGCATTCTCAAATTCCAAAATTCAATTTCATTGGAATAGTGAAGTTGTAGACATTTTAGGAGAACAAAAAGTGCAAAAAGCAACTCTGCGAGACATAAAAACCGACCAAAAAACAACCTTGGACGTAGGCGGCATCTTTGTCGCCATAGGACACGAACCAAACACAAGGATCTTTGTAAACCAAATAGAACTTGATCCACAAGGATATATTGTATTAAAGAAACACACCAAAACTAGTGTGGAAGGAGTCTTTGCAGCAGGTGACGTACATGACCACAGATACAGACAGGCAATAACTGCAGCAGGCTACGGATGTATGGCTGCGATAGATGTAGACAAATACCTAACTGAAAACAGATAGCCAGTCTGTTCACTTTAAACAAACACCCACAAAAAGAAATCACAGTGCAAACTCAATCATGATGGAGTTATTGACTCCAAGTGGTAACTATGTTGTTTGGAAAAACTAGCTTTAAGCTAAGTGGGACTGTTGGGATCATAATCCTACTTTTGGGTGTGACCATTTTGTTTGGGACATACCAGATGTCCAAAGTCAGCAACGAGATAGTAATGATCTCAGAAGAATACAAGCCTCTACAAAAGATTCTTGGCGAAATCAAGTTTCACCATGCAAATCAACTAAGCAGTTTTGAAAAACTCAAGTTGTCAACTATGCTAGATAAATCAGAAGTAGATGATGCAAAAGAACAATTTTGGTCAAGCAATGTTATCATAAATTCAAATATCCAGCAAGCAAAAAAACTTACCCAGACTGGATACAGTGTTGTGTTTCCAGAACAGAACGGGGATAACTTTAGGCTCATACATCAAATGTTTGTAGGCATAGAGCAAAATCAAGCAGATTTTTTTTTAATTTTAAGTGTATATTTGATATCTACACAAAACAATCAGTTTTTACTAGAACAGATAGACGATAAACACGAACAGTTTCGCACCAAAGTAGACTCAACAACTCTAGAAATAGAAAAATTCAATGAACAGTCAATCAATGCCATCGAGGAGCACGAACGTGGATGGCTCACCATTCAAATCGGGATCATAATAGTGGTTGGAATAATTGCAATCGTACTGCGATATTTTTTCAATCAGATAAACAATGATCTCAAAAAAGAAATTGATGAAAAAACTAGTGAGCTTCGCGACGCAAACAAAAAACTACAAGAAATGGATAAAATGAAAAACGAATTCATCAGTATTGCATCACATGAATTAAAAAGTCCAATACAGCCGATTTTTGGGTTTGCCGAACTTGCACAATCAGGCGACATTGACCAAAAAGAAGCATGGGACGGAGTGACTACACTGGCAAAAAAACTACAAGATCTAGCA
>JBBIVI010000178.1:0-1009 GCA_037439825.1 Candidatus Nitrosotenuis sp.
GATTTTTCGATTTCAGTTCTTGTTCAAAATAATGGATGGGAAGACAAACAAGACATAAAATTTACAGTGTCATCTCAAGATGAATCAATTAAAATAAAAAATCAAACACTCTCGATAGGGAGACTCTCAAAAGGAGGGTCGTTTGGAGGAGTTCTCGAATTTACTACCTCAAGTGATTCTAAAATTGGAACTCACTACATAAACGCCGTATATTCGCAAATTCTTTTGAGTAATAATGAAACACCGCTGCCGTCATTTCAGCAAAACATAGCAATACCAATCGAAATCAAGGGTGAAACCGAGATCCAGATAAACACGGTAGCGCCTTCGGCAATATTCCCAAATGCCGAGTTTCCGTTTACTGTTGAGGTTATATCAAAAGATGCCGTTTTGCACGATGTTCTGGTTCAGATTAACGCACCAAACGATGTTACGATTCGAGGCAAAACAGCATTTTCATATTCGACACTAGAAACGAATACACCTGTTTCCATTCACACTCAAATAATTACGGATCCTGCAGACGTGACAACTGAGCACAAACTACCATTCGAAGTTGTCGTAAAATACACAGATGATTCTGGGCAAGAAAAAACAACATCGAAAATCATACTGCTTCTTTTGAGGCCTAGGACGTTTATGGAGTTCACAACGGATGGCGGAATTTGGATAGGGAACTTCTTTTTGGCCCCGTATGTGAGTATTGGAACCTTAGTCGGCATACCTGCAGGGACGCTATTCTCACTTGTTATTAGGAAACTACACAAGAAAAAAACTGTCAAGAAGAGGAAAAAATAGTTGAAAATCGAATTTGATGTACAAAAGTACATCGACGAAATCAGAAACTCAAAGGAGTATTTTCATACATTTCTTAACCGTCAAAACATTGCAGCTGGCGTCTTAGTCTTACAACCAGGAGAAGAAGATACACAGACACCGCACGATGATGATGAAGTATACTATGTGGTAAAAGGAGATGGATACCTAAAGGTCAACAATAAGGACTATG
>JBBIVI010000178.1:1049-2650 GCA_037439825.1 Candidatus Nitrosotenuis sp.
TCACAAGTTTTTTGGTAACAAAAAAGAGCTAATCGTCCTGTATTTTTTCAGCGGCCCTGATTCTTAACTATCGTCCTTCTGCCTTTTACTTTGATTTTTCCTTCTGCAATTAATTTGATTGCCTGTGGGTATATTCTGTGTTCTTTTGCAAGGATTCTTTTTGAGAGTGTTTCTTCTGTGTCATCATCCCTTACTTTGACAACTGCCTGCAAAATTATGGGGCCTGTATCTACTCCATCGTCTACAAAATGCACTGTACATCCAGAGAATTTGACTCCGTAGTCCAGTGCTTGTTTTTGTGCATGTAGTCCAGGAAACGAAGGTAAAATTGCAGGGTGTATGTTGAGTATGTGATTTTTGTATTTTTGAATAAACTCAGGACTGATTATTCTCATAAATCCTGCAAGGCAAACAAGGCCATTCTTTTCTGTGACACCGTGTCTGCAAAGTGCTTCAATGATTTTTTGGTCATATTCCCATCTGGTTCCATCAAAACCCTTGCTTGGGACGACTTCAGTTTTGACGCCAAATTTTTGGGCAATTTTAAGACCTTTTGCGTCAGGGTTGTTTGAAATTACCACTGCTGGTTTTATTGGTATCTTTTGTCGTTTTATCGCCTTGAGTATTGCCTCCATATTACTACCGCGTCCTGAAATTAGGATTCCCAAGTTAAGCAAGTCGGATTTTTTTAAAGATTCAAAGAATATTATGTTTTATTAGATCAGAATTTTGGAAGACGAATGGTAAAGACGGTCCCTTTGCCGGCAATACTCGAACACTCGATCATCCCTCCGTGGTTTTCTATAATGGATTTACAGCTTGCAAGTCCTAGACCGGTACCTCCTTGTTTTGTTGTAAATAGTGGCTCAAAGATCTTCGTTAGGTTTCCTTTTTCGATTCCACGTCCATTATCTATTATATCAATTATTATCGAGTCGTTTGTTTCAGAAGCTTGAATCATTATCCTTCCTTTCTTTTCTATTGCTTGAACAGAGTTCAGAATTAGGTTTGAAAAAACAATCTCTAACTGTTTTACGTCACCGTATATTTTAACATCTTCCTCTGGTAAAATTATCTTGATATCTTCTGGTATCTCCAAGTCACCAGTAACTGTCTTTAATAAATCCACAAGTGATACCTTTTCCATCAATGGGCTACTGGTTCTGACAAAATCTAAAATGTCTCGTATGAGCTGTGACATTCTTGATACGGCACGATCAATTCTTTCATAGCTCTCCTGCGTTTTTTTATCTAAATCAGGCTGCTTTAGCTTGAGGATCTCGACGGTGTTTTTTATTATTGTAAGTGGGTTCTGCAAATCGTGAGCAAGTCTTGATGCCATTTCGCCTATCGTATACATTTTGTCTTTTTTTACCAATGTGCTCTCTGATGTTTTAATCTCCTCGCCTGTTCTATGTCCAGAATTGAGGGGGTGACTAGTAATAGCTCTAGCTGCATCCTCTTGCGCATTTTTCAAAAGTCTAGCTGCATCCTCTTGCGCATTTTTCAAAAGTCTAGCTGCATCCTCTTGCGCATTTTTCAAAAGTCTAGCTGCATCCTCTTGCGCATTTTTCAAAAGTCTAGCTGCATCCTCTTGCGCA
>JBBIVI010000179.1:0-1384 GCA_037439825.1 Candidatus Nitrosotenuis sp.
CGTGGCAGTCAGGCATAGTAAATGCACGTAGTCGTCGTAACCCCACAAGCTCACCTGATTGTTCTCTTCTAAAGCTATACCTAGTAAGCTCGTACAATTTCATTGGTAGGTTTTTGTACGATATCTGAAAGTCGTTTGCCATTAGGAACTGCCCAAAACATGCAGCAAACCTCAAAAAAAGTTGTTTGCCTTCAGAATCGATATTATATTGTCGTGCCGGAAATCGATTAAAGTAGCTCTCCATACTTGGGTGGTGAGAATCATACATTATCGGGGTCTCTACCTCAAGACCGCCATAGTTTTTGACCTCGTCTGTCACAAACCTCTCAAGAAGAGACTTGATTAGTCTACCATTTGGATAAAACCGCATGTTGCCAGAATCTGAAGCAGGTTCATAGTCCGCAATGGCCATTTTTTTCATAAGTTTTACATGTGGTGGTGGTTCGTCGACAGCTCTTTTTTTGGCAGCTTCATATTTTGATAATATCTCGAGTTTTTTGTGTTTTGAGAAATTAAATTTGTCAATTTCGTGCATTGTACCATCTGGCGTCATAATATACCAGTATGAGCGAATTTTTGATTCAGACTTGAGTGCTTCCGAGGTATGTTCTTCGTGTTCGTGATCCTGTTTTGTAATTACTTTTGAGCTTTCTGCAAGTGGGTGGCCTTTTACTTTTACATTATAAGACTTAGTCCACCCAAATGGGGCGTGAGACACATCGTATCCGGATGCCAGCGACTCCATTTCCTTTAGTAAGTTAAATGCAAGTGTGGGTGAGGCAAGGTTTGAGCTTAGGTGTGCGTATGGATACAAAAGTAGTTTCTTACATCCGAGTTTTTCCATACTCGTTTTTATTTCAGAGATTGCCCTTTTTGCGACTTCTGAATCGTCACCTTCCTCAATTGCAACGAATGCGACTACGACTTCGTCGAATCGTTTTGGCACTGGTTCCAATTCTTCTGCAGATTTGATCTCTTTTTTGATAGGGTTGTATTCTATACTATCACAATGTAATTGTAATATGCGCACAATTTCAAACAGATCTTGTTATTGAATTAAATGTTATGTCAAAGATCTGAGGATTTTTTTGAGTTAAGAGCAATTATGGATCGTAAGATTATGCCAGACAAGCCAAGATTATTCAGTATAAAGTTAGCAGTTCGTCCCAGTGCATTTTCACCCATAAACCCCTCATCATAAATCATCTCTACATCGCCTTTGTCTGTTTCAACCAATGATGTGATGAGTGAATAGGTGCCTAGTTTGGGGTCTGTTTTTTCGATAAATAGTCGTAATTCGATCTTTTTAATTACAAATCCTTGCTCTGCAAAGATTCCAGAATCAAGTAGAGTGATGGTTTGATCTGGTTTGCGGTTAATTCTT
>JBBIVI010000179.1:1433-2633 GCA_037439825.1 Candidatus Nitrosotenuis sp.
AAAAATTGCATCAGACACAATAATTATTATACCATTGAAAAAACCCAAACGATATGAATCACCATCATCACTTTCATGGAAAAGATATCCCGCACATCAAAATTAAAAAGAACACCACAATCGAAGACCTTGTAGATATATTTGCAAGTACCGGTTATAATGCAAGGCAACTTGGAGATGCCGCAAAACTGTATGCAAAAATGATACAGGAAGATGCAGTCATTTGCCTTACAGTTGCTGGAGCCATGACACCAGTAGGTTTTGGTGGAATCATCAAGACTCTCATTGAAAAAGGATTTGTGGATTGGATAATCGCTACGGGCGCAAATGTGTATCACGAAGATCATTTTGCTAGAGGGTTCCCAGTAAAACAGGGTCATTTTGAAGTGGATGACATGGTATTATATGAAAAAGAGATTGTTCGAATAAGAGATGTTTACATCAAATTTATTGAGACTCTTGCAGCCGAAGACAAAGTTGTCCAACAAATGTTCAGAGACAAACTAATCGATAAACCCTTCACAACTGCAGAATTTTGCAATATTATGGGCCAATTAAGTGCAAAACATGCAAAATACCCAGACAAAAGTTTTCTTGTATCAGCATACAAATACGATGTGCCGGTGTATGTTTCTACACTAAAAGACTCATAATTAGCCATGAACCTTGGAGTACACAGACTGCAAAACAAAATCTACAACTTGGACTTTGTTAGAGAAATACTTGAGCAAGCTGCAATAGTACATAACTCGAAAAAATCTGCCATCGTTGAGCTTGGAGGAGGTGTTCCAAAAAACACTGCACAGCAAACAGGACCAATGCTTGACCAGATACTTGGCAACGACGATGGCGGTCAAGACTATATAATTCAGATTACCGATGCGCGTCCAGACACAGGCGGTCTATCTGGTGCAACACTGCAAGAAGGTAAAAGCTGGGGCAAAGTCCAAGATGCACACACCGGAACGGTCACAGTATATGCTGATTCTACCATAGCTTTTCCAATTATTGCAGCATATGTAATCGCAACACAAAAGCCAAGAAAACCAAAAAGAATCTACAAAAATCTTGACTCATACTACTCAAAACTACAACAGAATTATCTACAAAAACTCAAAAATCAAAAACTAGAGATAAAAAGAAAACACTAGAATCTATCGTACCTAGCCCTTTCTAGATCACGGTCGTCTTTTTTTTCTT
>JBBIVI010000180.1:0-2631 GCA_037439825.1 Candidatus Nitrosotenuis sp.
TGGAATTTGTAAAAACTTTTAATCTTTTTTTGGTGCAAGTGTTGTACAAGATTGTCATCAAGTCCCATTTCGTCTACTTTGCAGCCAATCTCAGGCTCTGGCTCTTTAATTGTCTTGTAGTATGAGACATAGTCTTTTTTTGAAAACAAGACATCTTTTGTCAGTGGATCTGGTGGGTTTTTTGCAATCATTGCTTCTATCTCTTTTTTGTCTCGTACTATTCCAGACTCTCTTAGCTCGACCCCAAGTTGTTTTTTTGTTGGCGTGTCGCCCTGATCAAACCTTGCTAAAAACTCCAAGTAGACCTCATCTACGTTCTTTGTGTACTCTAACAAATCCTCAAGTCCGCAGCTTTGGCACGATACCATGAATTTTTTGTTAAAGGTCTTTTGGATCAGTATATTGGAGCTACATTTTGGGCACGAGTACCTCAATGTATCCCCCTTTAGGATTGAACTGGATTTATTGTTTGGTTGTTCTCCACTGTAACCCAACAGTGGACGATGAACAGACCCCCCGGTGCACCGCGGGCTGGATCTAGTCAACCTTAACTCATCAACTATGATAATATGGTAAACTCGACCATGTTATGTATTAGAAATTTTTCTACTATACCATGGCAAATAGCTCCGGAAGCTATGTTCGAGGCGTAGCTGCAATACACAGAAAATACCAAGCAGCCCTCAAGCGCGCAAGAAGCAGGCAGGCGGTTCTTAATGCATATTGGAAGCACAAAAAAGAATCTGAAAGACTACTAGCAAGACATCTCAAAGACGAGATGGCCGAAGTAAAGCGCATTAAGGGTAAAATGGAATACAGATAGACAACTGCGGAATTGGGACGCACAGTCCAAATCCCGCTCTTTTTATGCTTTCACGCGATACAGGTTTTCATCAAGGCGCTTTTTTGCGAAATCATAGTACTTGGACACAATCTCAAATCCAAGATAATGTCGACCCATCTCCTTGCTTATCATGGCTACTTGTCCTGAGCCCAAGAAAGGATCAAAGACGATGTCACCTTTTTTGCTAGAGTATTGTAAAATCTTTCTTAACAATTCTGCTGGAAGTTTTGTTGGCGTTTTTTTGTCGCCGGTCCAATACTCTCTGTTTATGTTCCACACATCTTCTTTGTCCTTGTAGTGCAAGCTTCGACCCTCTGTTGTTTTTTGTGTCTTTGAAAATCTTGAAAAAGGGTAGAAGTGTCGCTTTTTTTCGTCTTTGCAAACATAAAGGCAGTGATAGTGAGATGTGACAAACTTTGTCTTAGTAACTACACCAAACTGATACTTCCAAATGATGTGGTTTATTGTGATAAAACCGACATCATCTAGCGCGTTTAGAATGTCTTTGAGATTGTTCCATCCAGAAAAGACATACATGCTTCCCGAATCTTTTAAAATTCTAAATGCCTGACTCATCCATCGTGTTGTAAAATCATAATAGTCTTTTTGCTTGATTTCGTGGTATCCTTGCATTACGCGGGATGCAGTTCTGTTGTAGTTTTGTTTTGTTGCCTTGAAGTCGATTGCAAACGGCGGATCGGTTACGATTAGATCTATTTTCTTTGCAGGGATCATCTTCATTCCCTCGATGCAATTCATGTTATAGATATTATCTAATGAGATCTTGCTCAAAGTCTAACTTTCCTTTGAATTTGTATCAGACATCTTTGATGAGATCATCTTTTTTAGTTCGTCGTTTGTCTTGCCTGCAAAATCGATTCCAAGAGATTTTGCGATAAATTCTAGCTTCTGCCTTTCGTTTTGTACAGGTGCAGTTATGTTGAGATTCGGTGTTATTCCTGCAAGTTGGTTTTGAATTTCGTTTTTTGTCTTGTTGTATTCGCCTACTGCACGACCAAGCTTCTTTGTTACTTCTGGGAGCCTGTTTGTTCCAAGCAACGCAAGCAGCGCCACAAATATTATGACAATCCACTCGCTGCCCAGTATATTTAGCGAATATTCCAGCACGATATGAGTTAGTGTGTTCTAAAAATAAGCTTAGCGAATGTAGTCTACTAGTACTGATAATTTGATAGAATCATTGCCACCTAAGCTAATTAAACATCTTTTTGCCTATTTGTACGCTAGATAGGACTTGAAAGTAATAGTTGCCATTTTGGCCATCCTAGTGGCCACAATGGTTATCACACCGGCATACGCAGTAATAGTAGAGTTCCAGTCAGAAAAAACCTCCTACAAAAAAGGCGACAAAATAATCTTTAGTGGTAGAACCGATGCCGCACATTCTAACAAGATGGTGGCAGTCAAAGTATATGGTCCAAATGACGATTTTGTAATGATCAGAGAAACGTTTTCTGACGCAAATGGAAATTTTCAGACTATTCCAATCGACACCTCAGTGGACAAGACGGCAATAAAATTCTCAGCAAAAGGAATCTACAACGCAACTGCGTTTTACAGCCAAGAGCCGACCTATCTTGGTACATCAATATTGTTCGATTATTCTCCAGATGGATCACCTGTAAACCCATCGGCTGCAGAAGTAATGGCACAAAAAAATAAACAGACTCAATCAACTCAGCCCACCCAAACAACGCAACCTACACAACCAACACAACCAACACAACCAACACAACCAACACAACCAACACAACCAACACAACCAA
>JBBIVI010000181.1:0-2620 GCA_037439825.1 Candidatus Nitrosotenuis sp.
AAGCTCGGTCGTTGAAGCAGGAAGAGGCTATCCAACTTGTTGGATAGTGGTTCACCAAGAATCACATTCCCCTTCACTGCTTCAGCTGAAAGCCCTCTAGGATGGCAAAAACTACTACGCCCCTTATATGAAATGTTCATAGAATGCCACAACATCACGGTCCATTGATTTCGTACAATTACTGCACCACAGTTTTCGTCTGTTCTGTCTGTCCTTCTTGGATTCTGTCTCCGCATATTGGACAGAGCGTGCCGGTGCGTTTTTGGATCTACAAAATAAACTGGGATTCCCACCCCATGCTGCCTTGTACTGGATTTGTCTTTGAAATTCATAAAACGATCACGAGTTTAGTCTTCACCTGAATCTGCTTCCCTGACCGTTGCATTTTCTGTACAACTTTCTGATGCCTTTGATATCCTCAAATATTATGGCAGATTTAGATTATTGTACAAAAGGAGAGGATTCTTGTAGATCTTGGCGCAGATCATATAGAACCCACAGAATCTTTTGCATAATTTAAAAATACTATTTAGTTAATCATCAAACAGGCGTTGATGAGATTATCCCTTTGATTTGATGAGATAGATCTTGAGTTCTGAGCCCTACTGCCAACCACTTTTTGTATATAATCAGGAAATTCAGCCTATCCAAACGACATCTTTGAAAGCCTTGAAATGGGGATCGCCTGTTACAAACTTGTAGTTGAGAGTGCGTGCCACTGCATAATTTAATGAATCAAGCATGCCCCAATCTCTGATCTTCTTTTTTTGGGTGTAGTTGACCTCGCCTGCGCGGAACGCAATTCCGCTGTCACATTGTATGATCAGAGTCTTATTTGCAATGAAACTAATGATTTGCTCTATTTGTGAACGTTCAGATCCTTCACGAAACAACTTTTCTGTAAGTTCGGCAATCACAGTAGCGGGTGTGACTTTTTTGTAACGTGTATTCTTTAGAATGGTAGTGACCTTCTTTGCATGTTTGCTATCTGCAATATATTCTACCCATGCATAAGTATCAAAAACAAATCCCGAGGTCAAAACCTGTCAGTACCATGTTCGCGGCTAAACGTCAAGTTGGGTAACATTCCTCTTATATCCTTAGGATGTCTTAATGGTTCCATGTCTTTTATTATCAAAGTATCTTCTTTGCTGACATTCATACTGTCTAAGACTTTTTTTGGAATTATCACACCATAGCTTGTACCAATCTTTCTGAGTTTTACTTGCAATGGTTTTTTCATAAATATATTATAATGTTGTATTATAATAAAGATTTTGCATTACTACCCAAATTGATTCCGAATGTTTATTTTGGCATCAATTAATTCCAAAATCAATGAAAATCTTAACAGAATATCTTACATTTAACACAAAAACCAAAGTTGATTTTGTCAACATAACACCACAGGTACGCCAACTGATTAAAAAAAGTGGAATAAGAGAGGGACTGTGCCTTGTAAATGCGATGCACATTACCGCAAGCGTCTTCATAAACGACAACGAATCAGGCTTGCACAAGGACTTTGCAAAATGGCTTGAGAAGCTGGCGCCACACGAGCCGATAAGCCAGTACCAACACAATGATACAGGTGAGGATAATGCAGACGCCCACCTAAAAAGACAGATAATGGGACGCGAAGTTGTAGTAGCAATAACTGATGGTGATCTAGATTTTGGGCCATGGGAGCAGATCTTTTATGGCGAATTTGACGGAATGAGGCCAAAAAGAGTTCTAGTCAAAATACTTGGGGAATAATTTAGCCGAAATCTGCGTCACGTTTTTGACTTTGTGATTCATTCTTTCTTGCGGCAAGCCGAAAATCATCTTGGTGGTTTTGAGGACCGTGATTGCACTTGACACAACCTACTTTGAAGCCATTCTCATCCTTGACATAGGTCTGACAGCCGCAAAAACATGCCATGACTATTGCAATTCATACAGTGATATAATCGATACTGTGCATCTGTGTTTTAATAACACATGATGTTTTTCTCTTTGAAACGCAGTTTACCAATATCTTTACGTCAAGATCTACAATTTCAAAATTCTTATTAGAAATTAAGTGAGTGATCCGTCTTTGCCTTTCATAACTTCTTGATAATACCCAATACATAACTCTGCAATAGAAATTACAGATATGACTCCATGCACCAAACCATCTTCGATTGCATCTAATAACTGCGAAGAAGAAGTTGAATGTGTTTCAGTACATTCTTGGCATTTAATAGTGTGCTTGTATCAACCAATGCAATTATTGCCATTCTTTTCGTATCTTTCTCTGAAATCTAGTGCTGTACTCTTTCCAAGGTTTCTGTCTACGCAAAATTTCAGAAATCCTTTCTCTAGGTGCCTTTCTTATAGTTGCTTGTCCTGATCGAATAACAAAAACTACTCTATCGCCTTCTTTTAGATCCAATCGTTATCTGATCTCTTGGAATCGTTATCTGTCCTTTGCTGGTCATAGAACACACATTTATCTCAGACATTTCCTTACCAATTAGTAAGGCATTTCTTACTAGAGCATTACAAAACTGGGAATTTTATGAATTTTAGGCGAGAAGACCCCCCGGTTTTAACCGGGAGATGAATCGCCGTTGTTCACGGATGTATCGTTCAA
>JBBIVI010000182.1:0-2614 GCA_037439825.1 Candidatus Nitrosotenuis sp.
CGAAGTAGTGATTTGTCGGATCTTGCTTTTGTACATAAAATACCTCTTTCCCTCATCACTTATTGAACCAGATATGGCCAATAGTTTTCCGTCGTGTAGTGCTTGAAGTCTTCCATAGACGGTTGAAATCGGAATTGCGTGTTCGGCACTGATTTCAAGTGCGGTTTTTGGTTTTTCCATAGTTGTTTCCAGAATGATTCTAGAGTATTTGTCCGATATTGCTTCAAGAATTGTGTCTTTTTTTTTCTTGTTCCTGTATGGTTGACATTTGCATGACAAAAGATCGTATTGTTTTGATATAATCAGTTAGTCTACACAACAAGGCATAGCCATACATTGCAAGACACTGCAATTATTTTTGTATTTCACACAGTCTAACTTTGCATGCCAGACAGAGATCTTCTTGGTTTTCTGCCATGAAAACGCATTTTTTGCAGATTTTGCATGCACATTTTTTGGCCAGCATTGTTTGTTGTTTCAACTCATTATCATATGAGTAGAAATTTGTTTTAAGATGTGAGCAATAACTAAAATCATACCTGATAATCACATCTGTAATCCTACATAATGCACCATAATATTGTAGAGATTGTCATCTAATTAATATCAGCCATCAAAGACCACATCAGATAAGTTGGGATCAAAAACAAAGATGACTGGTGTTGCCATCGGGGTGGGAGTAATCATAGTAGGCCTTGCAATTTTCTTTACCTATTCTGCAGACCAAGCTAGGATTCGCGGTTTCAACTTTGGAAACAATTTGCAGGCAATCCAAGACGAACTAAAACAAACTCAGACCGAGTTTTACTCAAAAAAAGCATTGTTTGATGAAAACAGCATTTCAAAACAAGAGTTTTTGGAATTCTCGGAATCACATCTTCAGAAAATGCAAGAAATATTTGAAAAATACGATGAACTTACCCCACCAGAGTCATTTGCAAACTCGGTTGAGCTTTTCAAGATCTCCACACAAAAACAAATCGAAAGTGACAGATTTCTAGTAGAATGGATAAGAACAAACGACACCTCAAACAAGGTACGCTCTGATTTACTACTCCAAGAGTCATTTGAGAACGAGATGGCTGCCTTGGCATCATTTACGAAAGCAAAAAACAGTGTTGGTCAGAACTAGAGAAGGCCTTTTTCTGAGAGCAGGTTCAGGGTGGGCCCTAGGGTTTCCAAAAGCACTTTTTTTTCCAATGGAGTGGGTTCTGCAAACTTGATCGGAAAAGTCAGGCTCAGCATATCATGATCCGTATATGAAATGTTGATTGCGTGTTGCATCTGCCTTTCAAGTAAAAATTCCCCCCATGCATCTATTCTTGCAGTAGCGTCTGCTAGATGACTTTGCAGATACAATATGTCCATATCTTCTTTTGAATCAAATATTCCAAATTTCACCATGGGAACTGTTAGGAATCCACCTGAAACCTTGTCGTGATTTTTGTGCATTTTTTCAATTATTTCGTCCGCCTTGTCTTCTGGGAAGAGTTGGCCATAATCTGGCACAAAGTAGCCTGCAATCTTGTGATCCTTGTCAAAGATTCTAAAAAAATCCTCATCCAGTTCGAGCTTCCACATATGCTAAAACTTGTATCAACTGTTATAAATCATAGAAGTAAAGCTAAACAAAATGGCAATCACAAAACACACTAGAGACTTTCTTGAGAACTTGATTGACTATTATATCAGCGAGGCACAATCATACAGACAGATTGCCGAATCATACTCACCAGAAGTAAGAGCAGTAGATGATGCGGCATTTGGCATAATAGCAGGTTGTGTCTATTCTGCATTTTTGAGAGCGTATGAGAATGAAAACAAGACAGTAGAACTGGACGACATGCAGGAATTCAACCAGATTATCAAAGACAAGGCGGCCATAATAAAAAAAGCAGTAATGAGCACCAACTCTCCAGAATGAGTTAAATTCGCACAAGTATGAATCACTTTATTGTCTGAAATTACTCGTTACAGGATACAGCAAATAGTAGACAACGGCCAGATAGTCCAGCTCACACTAGCAGAAGACGTCCAGACGGAACCGCTTTCACAAAAACAACTCATTATGGAATCGGTTGCAAAAAAGCTAGACCCAGAGTTAAGAGAACAGGTGCAGCCGCTTTTGGAGGCAATCTTGCAAGCGCAGCCCACAATCAAGATAAAAAGCTACGAGCAGACTACGATTTCAATTACCATGCCAAGAACAAGATATGAAAGGATGGGACGCCCTCAGGTCGGACAGATCCTCGAAATCAACATTTCAGCCAAGTAGTGGCTCTATTTCTTTAACAGTCTTTAGTGGCAGTGAGCAGGAAAAGTCCTTGCATACAAATACAGTCGTAGTGTCTGCAAATTCTTTTCCCGCAAAAAAAGAGTATTTTGACAGCTCTTTCAGTTTCTCAGTAGCAGATACTGTGACAGTGATTCCTTGTGGGAGAAACTGTTTTGTGACAAAATCAACTAATGCTTTGTTTGTTGTGTTTAGTATTGTTATCTCAGTGGGTTTTTCCAAGTAAAGATAGATGGTGTTAAGGAGATAGCCAAACCCAAACGGGTTTTCTGCGGCAGCCAGTGCAAAGGACTCCATAGTCTTTGTAGCAATTTCCAAGAA
>JBBIVI010000183.1:0-2574 GCA_037439825.1 Candidatus Nitrosotenuis sp.
ATACTCGTAAATAATCTCCTGATGCTGAGAAACTAAATCGTCGTGATAATACAACTTGGAATATGTCTCCATCATGTAGATATTTTTTTGCTTTTATTACTATTTCTGAAAACTGTTTTTCATCCATGTTTGCAGTTATGTCAGATAGGGTGATTTTACCAAATTCACGTTTGTTAGATTTTATTTTGTCTAACCTGTTTTCGTCATAATAGAAATAAAGTGAAGTTTTTGTCTTGTTGTCATATATTATTCCGTCTTGGTATATGCCAAACTCCATCAGGGGTTTGTTTTTGTCATTTTTGATTTTGATGTTTTCATAGAGTTTTATCGCATCATAGTTTACGATACCAACTGCACCCCCAAGGTATCTAAATGAAGAGTTATCGGTGTGCTCAATTAGGTTCTTTAGCTCAACAATTGGGTCTTTTGTAGGGATTATCTTTGTAGTTCCATCCTTATACTGTAGGACAACTCGATCTTCAAATCCGAACACAAGTATTTTTGGATCAAATCCTATGATTGATGTTTCTGCAAGTTCTTCTGGACCTGTAAGTGACTCGAATAGAAACGTGTGTGAATAATTTTGCTCTAGTTGGGAATAAATCTCAAATTGTGAACCAGGTAGCCCTAGAGGTATTATTGTTGGCTTGGAGTTTCCAAAGATGGCCACCCATAATTTGATTGGTGTCTGACATCTATTTATAACTTCGAAAAACTGGCTAGTTTGAGATCATATCAATATTTTGAATGTTTTCTGCAAATCTATGTACGATCTAGGCTCAAAGTTTGTAAAAATTACGGTATGGTACGGTACCTTTATATGAGATCAAGTACATAATGAAGTATGAGCCAATTGCTCGTAAGTAAACCCCAGAGGACTGTGCTGTATTCTGAGATCTACTTCCCAAGAAAAACAAGTGTCATTCACTCAACTGCTACTGAGGTAGTATGCCATTTCTGCAAACAAGAGCTAAAGGAAGGGCTAGGGTTAACTGCAAAGCGAGTTGGAAACAAGATCATCTTCGTCTGCGAGTTCCACAGATAAAATACAATTTCTTCGTTAAAAATACTATTCTAGTCCCATTTTGGACTGGTTATGGCGCCCTGCGCTGCAGAACCTACTAGTGATGCGTATTTTGCCAGTGCACCGCTTTCATAATTTGGTTTTCTTGGCTTCCATTCTTTTCTACGTCTTGCAAGCTCGTCTTCTGAGACTAGCAAATTAATGCTGTTTGTCTCAGTGTCTATCGATATCTCGTCACCATCCCTTACAAGAGCTATATTGCCCCCCACAAATGCTTCTGGCGCTACGTGACCAATCATGAATCCTCTTGTGGCGCCAGAGAATCTACCGTCTGTCACCATCGCTACTTTTTCACCTAGGCCTTGTCCTACCAAAGCAGCAGTTACTGCCAACATTTCTCTCATTCCAGGACCTCCTTTTGGGCCTTCGTATCTTATCACCACAACGTCGCCTGCACTGATTTGATTCTTTGATACTGCATCAAAAGCATCTTCTTCTCTGTCAAACGTCTTTGCTTTTCCAGTAAATTTGGTGATCTTTACTCCGGACATTTTTACCACAGCGCCATCTGGAGCCAATGAGCCTTTCAGTACCACCGCAGTTCCTGTCCTGTATAACGGAGAATCAAGTGGCTTTACAATATTGGTATTTGGTGGAGGTGGAATGTTAATCAAATCAAGATTTTGTTTCATTGTTTTTCCAGTCACTGTAATCGCGTTTTCGTGAAGGAGTTTTCTGTCAAGTAACTTTTTGAGCATTAAAGGTACGCCGCCTACTTTGTCCAAGTCGTTCATTACGTACATTCCACCTGGTTTGAGATCTGCAATGTGTGGAACTTTTTTTCTTACCCGTTCAAAATCATCGTACGTCAGCTTTACTCTCGCTTCGTGAGATATTGCTAAAAGATGTAAAATTGCATTTGTAGAGCCTCCAATCGCATTGAGTATAGTGATTGCATTTTCAAATGCTTCAAAAGTCAAAATATCCCTCGCTTTAATTCCTATTTCAAGCAATTTTGCAGCTGCAACACCGGTGTCGTAGACAACTTTGTCTCTGCGTTCGTCTTCTGCTGGAGGACTGGCACTTCCAGGTAATGCTATTCCAAGCGCTTCTGATATTGATGCCATTGTGTTTGCAGTAAACATTCCACCACAAGAACCGGCATTTGGACATGCATAATTTTCAATATTTTTCAGTGATTCAAGTGTGAGCTGGCCTGCTTCGTATGCGCCTACTGCCTCGTACACATCCTGCACGGTAAGCTGTTTTCCGTTGTAAAACCCTGGCATTATTGTTCCGCCATACACAAATACTGATGGTAGATTCAGTCTTGCCATCGCCATCATGGTTCCAGGTAAACTCTTGTCGCATCCTGCTATTCCAACAAGGCCATCGTATTGATGAGCTCTTACCATGAGTTCTATTGAATCTGCAATGATCTCTCTACTGATGAGTGATGATTTCATTCCCTCATGACCCATAGCTATCCCATCACTTACTGCAATAGTGCTGAATTCTCTCGGAGTGGCACCAGCATCATGCACTCCTTC
>JBBIVI010000184.1:0-2544 GCA_037439825.1 Candidatus Nitrosotenuis sp.
GTTCTGATTTTTTTAGTGCATGTTGCATTAAAAGCTTCAAAAATATTCTCAAGGACGCCTTGACATCACCTACGACTGCAACACTGGTTGTCTGGTTTTTGCCTATTTCTGCTGGGTCTACGTCTAAGTGAATTATCTTGAGATTTTTCTCAAATTCGTCGAATCTGCCTACGGAGCGGTCTGAGAATCTAGTTCCAATTGCCAATACGCAATCTGCTTCAGACATTATCTTGTTTGCTTCTGCATGGCCGTGCATGCCTATTGGTCCTAAGGATAATGGATGGTTTTCTGGAAATGCTCCTTTTCCTTTGAACGTGGTCACCACTGGGATCATGAGCATCTCTGCAAGTGATTGTAATTCTGCAAAGGCTGCAGAAATTATGACACCTCCACCTGCCAAAATTATCGGCTTGCTTGAGGATAGCAACAATTTGATTGCTTTTTCAATTGCGACCATATCAGGGTCTGTCCATGGATGATATCCACGGATTTTTACTTCGTCTGGAAATGGTATGTCTACTTCATTTTGCTGAACATCTTTTGGAATATCGATTAGAACCGCGCCAGGCCTACCAGTCTCTGCGATGTAAAATGCCTTCTTTACTACTTCTGGGATCTCAGTAGGTTTGGTGGGTTGAAATGAATATTTCACAACTGGATTTGCAATACCGATAATATCACTTTCTTGGAATGCGTCACGTCCTATCATTGCAGTTGGTACCTGTCCTGTTATGGCAACCATTGGTGCAGAATCCGCTTGTGCGGTAGCAAGACCTGTCACTATGTTGGTGGCACCAGGCCCAGAGGTAGCAAAACAAACACCTGCCTTCCTGCTCACCCTACCAAAGCCGTCTGCCATGTGTGCAGCTGATTGTTCGTGGCGTACCAAGATATGGCGTATGTTGCTTTTGTATAACTCATCATACATTGGAAGGTTTGCACCACCCGGTAGTCCAAAGATCTCCTTGACCCCTTGTCTTTCTAATGCCTTGATTAAAGCCCTAGCGCCTGAAATTTTTTCCATAAATTAATCACCAAAAAAGCGCGCTGTATTATAATTTTACAGCACCAGCTCGACTAGCAGCAATCCCAGAAGTGGTGTAGTCGAACCATATGACATATTCAATATCAGTAATCCAAAGTTGTTGATATAAAGATTCCTTATGCGCCAAGCCAGACTTCCATAAGGCTTAAACCCCGACCAGCCTAAAGCAGGCGCATTGTCAGAAAGGGAGCAAATAATCAAAATAATTGACACATTTTTCGAAGTAGGCAAAACCAAAGATTTGACACCGCTAAAAGAGATTCAACTTGATGAGCCTAGCTTTTCAAGTTTTAGCGATGTGCCACCATATGACCTCAAAGACTTCAAGACAACAATTGCACTCGAAGAACTCAGATTCGTGAGTATCTCAGATTATGACTATCAGATAAAAAATCCGAAGATAAGCATCTTTGGCGATGTTGCAATAGTAGCATTTGAGCTTACGCAAAAAGGAATGCTTGTAGACAACAAAGCGTTCACCGGCGAACACATCATAATAGATGGAAGAGCGACCTTTGTTTTAGTCAAAAAGCCGACCTGGAAGATAACTCACATACATCTTTCAAAGATTCAGTGAGAATTTGGAAATTTACTGAGTTTTTGCTTGAGCAGCTGCAGGTTGTGGTTGCTTTTGTTGTTGTGGTTTTTGTTGTGGTTGCTTTTGTTGTTGTGGTTTTTGTTGTGGTTGCTTTTGTTGTTGTGGTTTTTGTTGTTGTTTTGGTTTTTGTGGTGTAGGTCTTTGTGGTTTTGATTGTTTTTGCTGGGGTTTTTGTTGCTGTTTTTGTTGTTGTTGCTTTGGTTGTGGTTTTTGTTGTTGTTTGAAATTTCCTGATGACTGATTGTTATTTCTTGGTGGGTAGTCTTTGCAAAGTTGTTTGAAAAGGTTGTATGCCTGATCCAAATTGTAGTTGGAATGAATTATTGCTCTTACTGCCCTAATCATCGGGATTGGGTATTGTGATTGCCATATGTTGCGGCCCATGTCAACACCAGCAGCGCCAGCCTTGATCGAGTTATATGTAAGTGCTAGTGCATCTCGTTCGGAAATCTTTGGACCGCCTGCGACGATAACTGGTACTGGGCAGCTGTTTACTACTTTTTCAAAGTTTTCACAATAGTATGTTTTTACCATGTGTGCACCGAATTCGGCTGCAATCCTGCATGAAAGTGACAAGTATCTGGCATCGCGTTTTTCCAGCTCCTTGCCTACAGCAGTTACTGCCAACACAGGAAGTCCGTATTCTTCTGCTTCATTTACGAGGTTTCCAAGACTCACAAGTGAGTTGTGCTCATATTTGGCGCCTACAAAAATAGACATTGCAAGAGCAGTTGCGTTTATCCTAATTGCGTCTTTTACGCTCGTTGTAATTTTTTCATTTGAGAGATCCTCACCTATTATACTAGAGCCTCCAGAAACCCTCAAAACTATCGGTACTGGAAAGTTTGGATCAACCGAGGTTCGCACTACGCCCCGTGTGACCATCAAAGAGTCACAGTAT
>JBBIVI010000185.1:0-2540 GCA_037439825.1 Candidatus Nitrosotenuis sp.
CCCCAATACCTGTTTGCATGAAAAAAGTGAGAATTTGTCGATATCTTGGTTGGTCTTTGCGAGTTTGGCTATCTTTATTGCAGCTTCGACGTCTGCATTTGATAGCTGTCCGGCCTCTAGTTTTTCCTCGCATTTTGGGCATAGAACAGCATTTTTTGCATCAAAATTACAAATTGGTACTTGCAAGTAAATCGAATTCGAAATAAAAGAAAGTTAAATGTATCACTTATAGCATGGTACGCCAGTCTGATCGTATGGTTCAGTTCCTGACAGTAGAAGATCTCTGTGTTCACTATGACACCAAGGCAGGCCCAGTCCAAGCAGTACAAAATGTAAGATTCTCAATTGAAAAAGGAGAATCGCTTGGGATCGCAGGTGAAAGTGCCTGTGGGAAAAGCACCCTTGGGCTTTCTTTACTGCGAACGATTATCGGTGGCAAAATAACATCAGGTAAAATAATCTTGGAGGGTAAATCATTACTGGATCTCTCTGAAGATGAATTCAACAAATCGTACCGATGGAAGAAGATTTCTATGGTGTTTCAGGGCGCGATGAACTCCTTGGACCCTGTTTACACTATCTATCAACAATTTTCGGATATCCTAAAACAACATAGCTACGAAGGTAACAATCAAGAACTCATTCAGTCTGCACTATGCTCTGTCGGCTTGTCGCAAGATGTGCTAAAAAAATACCCACACGAGCTAAGTGGTGGAATGAAACAACGGGTGGTGATTGCAATGGCATTGCTTCTAAAACCAACATTTGTGATTGCTGATGAGCCGACAACTGCTTTGGACGTGTTGGTACAATCGCAGATCTTGAACTTGTTTAAAGATCTAAAAAAACAAGGAGTCTCGTTTATGCTTATTTCCCATGATCTGGCCACAATTTCCGAACTTTGTGAAAAAATAGGTATAATGTATGGCGGTAAAATGGTCGAATTTGGAAGCTCTTCTGAGATACTTGATAATCCAAAACACCCATACACACAAGCACTAATCCGGTCAATTCCAAAACTACGTGGTGGTGAAAAACCAAAGTTCATCCCTGGTCGTCCGCCAAGTCTTTTGAACCCAAAACCAGAATGCCGCTTCATAGATAGGTGTCCTCAAGCAATGGAAAAATGCAAAAAAGAACCACCCATGATAAAAACCGACTCTGGTTATACGCTGTGTTGGCTTTATGACTGACCTCTAACTATTGGTAGGCAAGAGTCAATAATTCTTAGCATTTCTGAGCGAACTACTTTTTTATCAATTGAGACCCATACGCGGTTTTTCTTTATGGTAAATGAAATAGTTTGCACTTTTTTCCTTTCTTCCCAAACAAATTCTACAGTGCCTAATCTTTGATCAAATTTTTTTTCCATGTTGCTCTTTATCGCAATGTGAGAAAACTGATTTTTGGTATACTTTGCGTCAAGCAACGGACGTAACCCAATACGCCTTTGGTATGCAAGAAGCTTACCGTCTTGGCTTATAATTCCAACGAATCTAATGTATGGGCTTATTGCAGAGATCTTTGCACAAATGTCCCACATTTCTTTTGTCATTTGGATTTTCCTTCCAAACGTCGTATTTTAATATCGTGGTCATTTGTAAGACGATTTAATAATCTAAATTGGGGCTCACTTTTGTGGACTTTGCATCAATCTTTCCATTTGCTAACGAAATTGGCTATCTGGGCCTTGCACTTGTTAGCTTTTTTGGTTCACTCATTCCATTCATCCCACTCCCTTCGTTCATTTTACTTGCAACCATGTCTGCAGGTGACAAATTCAATATCCACTATCTAGCACTAGTTGCAGCAATAACGTCAACTGTTGCAAAACAAATAATCTTTCTGATAAGCTACGGCGGTAGAAAAATAATCACAGAAAAAACAAGGGCCCGCATGAGGCCGTTTGAAAAACTGGTAAAACGATATGGCGCAGCTGCAGCATTTGTAGCAGCTGCAACTCCAATCCCTGATGACCTAATCTATGTCCCATTGGGCCTCGCAAAATACAATCCACTCAGATTTTTCATATCTACACTCATTGGCAAACTTGTTTTATGCTACGTCATAGTATTGCTGTCGCATTTTTTTGGAGAAACATACGTTGAGCCATTTTTAGAGGAAATAAAGGATCAAACTGCAATCTATGTTGGATTTGGAGTATTCGTAACTATAATGATCGTTGCAATATTACTCCTTTTGAGATTAAACTGGGAGAAAATTCTAGGCCGTGTTGCTCCCTGGACACTACAAAAGTGAGCCCCAATTTAGATTATTAAATCGTCTTACAAAAAGACTATGATCAAAACTAGATACTGATCTTAAAATTCCACAACTTGTCTGTTGCCTGTTTTATGCCTACTCGTGGACTGGAAACCACTTTCTGCTCTACTTTGAAGCCGTTTGTAATGTATATTGATCTTGAGTTGACCAGATCTTCGCCGTACTGCTGTTTTGTTATGTTGAGTGCCATCGTCAGCTTTGCTGGGCCATTTGTTAGGTTTGTGATGTCGTCCATACCTCTGTTTTTAATCATAATT
>JBBIVI010000186.1:0-2533 GCA_037439825.1 Candidatus Nitrosotenuis sp.
TCTTGGCAGCACTTGTACCTGAAGTCACCTTGACTCAAAGCACAGTTACACCTTTTACAATCCTAACCAACACAGTATTGGTTTCTGTAATCCCCATGTTAGTTAACATAACAAGAAACTGCATCTTGCTTGCTGCAAAAAGGGACATCTTCGAAGGATTCGAAGAGACCACAGGCAGAAAGATCTTTGCCATGTTTATAGGATATAGAGCCGCTAATCCGAAATTTGGCTTCTCAATAGAACAAAAAATGGGCGACCACAAAAAACTTAACTTGTCATTACAGCATGCAGAAAATGCTATGTTCTGTGAAAAACAGGACACTTGGGTCACACCTGGCATCCCATACATGATTTTCCTTATGGCAGGGTTTGTTTTGCAGTTGGTTTATGGTGACATAATATTTAACATCTTTTCAATTTTCAGCTAGCGCGAATACCAGATTACAATTGTTTGTTTGATCATAACAAACACAAAGTAATACCTTCAATAAGAAATCAGAATATAGTATAATGACTAAACAAAGTGGAGACTTTGAGAAATTTACAGGGTTAACAGGCAAGACCATAGATGAGTTGGATCAAGCAAGAATCGCACTTGAAGAAAGAGGTAATCAGTTACGAGAGTTAGCGATTCAATCCAGCACAAAGTTTAATGAAATTATGAGGGTGAATTCTGAATTAAAAGGAAAAATAGAATTTTTACAAGATCTTGCTACAAATCTGAGTCTAAAAAATGAAGAGCTTGAAAAGAAAAACCAAGAGCTTGAAAGACAAAAAGCTGATAACAGCAAACTTGCAGTGGATCTGAAGAAAAATCTAGAACAAGTAGTACTGAAAGAAAAAGAACTACAAATTCAACGTGATCAATTAGAAAGACAAGTGAATGAAAAAACTGAAGAGTTGATGAAAACACAAAAACTGGCAATAATTGGCGAGCTAGCATCAAGAATGGCACATGATCTCCGAAATCCCTTATCCACCATAAAGAATGTAGTGGAGGTAATGGAGAATAAACAAAAGCTTCGAATTGAAGAAAAAATTGCTTACTATGGAAAGCTGCACCGAGCTATTGACAGAATATCTCACCAAGTAAATGATGTACTAGAGTTCGGCAAAGCTACGACGCTAAACTTACAAGCATGTAACATAACTAAACTCATCAATCAAATAATTTCAGACAGTAACTTCCCACAAGAAATCAAAATAAATGTAGAAGATGTTGATGTTAGAATGAACGTAGACATTCGTAAAATGGAAGCAGTGTTTACAAATCTGTTAATTAATGCTGTGCAAGCAATTGAAACCAAAGGCAACATCAATGTTAGAATTTTAGATAATGGAGCAAACGTGTTAATCGCAGTAGAGGATTCCGGCCCAGGCATACCAGAGAGTAGTTTACAAAAAATCTTTGAACCATTATTTACTACAAAACAAATAGGAACTGGTCTTGGCCTTTCGATTTGTAAAAAAATAATTGAACAGCATGGTGGGAGCATAACTGTGAAAAACAATCCTACTACTTTCTTAGTCAGACTGCCAAAGAATTTTTGAAATTTAGGCGTTGGATTGTAAGCAGAATTTGCATGTGCCGCTCGTATTCACAAGTATTGCAAATCTGTCTTTTGTAAACGTCATGTGGAATGATTTTATTTTGCTTTTATACAAAAAGTTCTTTTTTCCGTTTTCTGCAATTTCACCAGAGATTTTAATCAGATTGTCTTCCATCAAATGATGTAGTTTACGATAAACTGTAGTTGTGGGTATCTTTGTCTCGTTTGCTATTTGTAGTGCAGATTTTGGCTTTTCCATCATAGAGGATAAGATTACTCTGGTATAGGTATCTGAGAATACCTCAAGCGCTTTTTGCTTTTTTTCGTCTTCGTCAATTACGACTTCGCGTAATACGTCGGTTGACACCTTGATTCAACCCTAATACACAAAATTCATTTTTAAATGTATAACCAATTTGTTTTAAGAGTGAACTCGGTGGACTTTTGTGTGTGAAATAACCCATTCGCATTCTCATTACATGTTTTGTGGATTAGTTACAACCAGTACGATTTATTAATTAAATAAGACGAGCTCGAATTATGGCGTTAAAAGTTGCACTAATCATCACCGGAATTTCCATAGCATTGCTTGCAATATATGGCGCTGATGTAGGTGTGGCAAAGGGAGCCGACCAAGGATTTTTACCAATGGATCATAAAATGAGAGGCATCGGACTTGGCGGTCCGGCAATGGCGTTACCAATCATTGCGTTTTTCATATCACGAAACGAGGCATCAAAAACACTTGCGATCATGTTTTTTGTCACAGGCATCTTGATCCTAGTTGGCGGTGCTGCGTTTCTTGCAAACTCATCTACGGCCGACATGCAAAGAAATTTGATGTCGGAGGCAGCCCCCTTATTTGGTGTCGGGGCCTTTCAGATAGCACTAGGTGCGATAAAAATCAAAAAGTCGAAATGAACTTTTGCGTAAAATGCAACAAGCAGACAGACAAGACGTATGATTGTATCCATACAGAAGAC
>JBBIVI010000187.1:0-2476 GCA_037439825.1 Candidatus Nitrosotenuis sp.
AAGGCTTGGTATATCTCATTGAACAAAAAATAATCAAAATTCCGTCAACGCAACAAGGAGATAATGTAGGCCAAAAGATACCTTCTTGGATAAAGACTAATGCGGCATGGTGGGCCGAAGGTAAAATTGGTAACTCTGACTTTGTCAAAGGTATCCAATACCTTATACAAAAGGGAATAATTACGATTTAGCTTGGAAATGAGGAGCTTGGCCCTACAGCATCTTCTGGTTTTACATCTTGATCCCACTTACCCCTGATGCCTTTGATTAGGAAAAATATTCCAAAAGAAATGAGGCCTATGACCAAGGCAAAAAATGCAATTTTGTCTTGTGTTGCAACTTGACAATCTACTTCGATTTGTTCACCATCTTTGAACTCAAAACACGTACCAAATTCTTGGGCCTGAATTGAAAGATTGTAGTGTTGCTGCCCAAATATGCCAAAAACCAAAAAACCTGCAAATACGAGTGCAACACCGATGAGAGTATATCTCGTATCACTCATGCTGTGATTACAATGAGGTGGCTTATGATGCTTTTTCCAGATTCGCCTTAAGTCTTTTTAGGGAATTTGTGTAAAATGACTCAATGTATGTCAAAAAATCTTCAAATTGCTTTTTGTCAGAACTGTTGCTTATCAAAAACGAAGTCCAGCTTAGGTATGTTTTGTCTTTTTGCAAAAGAGACAGCGTTGCATGATATCCATCAAGCGGAAGTCCACTTGTAGCAATATATGAAATAGATTTCTCATTTATCCATCCTACTGCATATTCGATTACGTGGTTGCCGTCCTCAAAGGTAATATCCCTTACAGTGCCTACACCGTGCTTTGTCTTTGAGAGAAATTCGGTCTTTTTTACATCTACTACCCATTTTGGGAGACCAACAAAATTACTGATCTCTTTCCAAACTGTATGGAGTGGCGTATTAATGCTAATTGATTGTGTCACGGCAGAAGAATATCTACCAGTTGTGGTGTGAGCTAGAATGGAGTGTGCCACAAACACTGTGTTTTGCCTCGTTTTTTAAATTTTCAATGATCCGACAGGTATAATTTTGATACAATCTACTTGTGTTTAGACATGGTTTTTGGGTGGGGCAAAAAAAAGCAAGAGCCAATAGAGCAACAAGAACACAAACTCAGTTCGACTCTACAATTAAAACTAGATGAGATTGATTCGCTCCTTTTAAAACAAAAAAGCCAACTGCAAAACGAAATAGTAAAAAAAACAAAACCATACTTTGAAGAAATTAAAAAGGAATTAGACTCGATTTATGCGATAATCTCGCACCTAAAAACCGATGACCTCAAAGTAGATGATATTGATAAAACTCTCAAGGTCCTAGTAGTTAGAAGTAAGGCAGAAGTCATAGATGTAATTTCAAAAGAATCAACGAAAACACTGCCTGCCGCGTCAAGCTACGAAGATGTCGTAAAAACTGCAGAGTTGGCATCACATACATTAAAGAAAATAGGCGACGTTTTGGGTAAAAACAGTAGAGTGATTCACGTTTTTGCAAAAAAATATGCAAATGATCTAAAAACCCACTTGGAGTTGGTTACAAAAGATCATCATGCAATATCAACGATGATCTCAGAATATGCTTCATTGGATGCATCATCTATTTTGATAAAAGAAAAAACAAGAAAAATTCAAGCAACACACAATGAAATTAATGAAAATACATCACACCTCGATAAATTACGAAACTCGCTGTCTGATTTGGAACAAACAATAAAATCGAGACAACAAAAAATCACTGCGCTATTTGAGTCTCCAGAATATAAAAAATTGATGCAGTATAAAGAACAAATAAACAATCTTACGTCTCAGGAAAATAAATTAAACAAAGAAATTGACGACGAATTTTCGAAGATATCTAGACCTCTTGGAAAATACGTGTATGTGACTTCACTTGAAAAACCACTAAAAATAATTCTAGAGAATCTACTCCAAAACCCTTCTAACACAATTTCGCAAAACAAAGAAACCATCATTACTATCTTAGAATCATGTATGAAAGGAATAATGTCTGGAAGTGTTTCTGTAAAAGAAACGGACAAGGCAGTTGACAACATTACCCATATAATCGGACTTCTCGATGATTTCATATCAAGAAAAAACAATCTAAAATCCCAGATGGAAGATCTGCAAAAAAAGCTAACCATATTCGATCTGAACGATCTTGAAAACCTTGAAAAACAGCTGGACAAGTCAAAATCTGACAAAGAGGATGCAAAATCAAAAATCGAAAAACTTGAACACGACCTCAAACAACAAATAACTCAAAAAAATATACTGGTTGCAGACTTGGAAGGTACATTAGAACGCGTTTTAAAAACAAAATACAAAATTGTGGAGTGATCCATTGAAATTCGACGTGGAGCGTAAAGTAATTCTAAAAAAAGAAGCCCGTAACGGAATACTCTCATACTGGAAGAGGAAGCATCCGTTGGAATGAATACTGATACTTC
>JBBIVI010000188.1:0-2431 GCA_037439825.1 Candidatus Nitrosotenuis sp.
TCAAAAAAGGAATCATCAGTTCGGATGATCTAAAAAAAGCAACCGTAGAAGAACTGGTAATTGGGACATACATGAATTTTAATTATTTTTATACTCCTGTTTCAGAACAAGTAGATTTCATTGGAATCGAGAGAAGATTGCAGACAAATCTGCACGATTATAATGCGATTCCTGCAAAACAGCAACTCGAAATCGACATAGATGTACAAAATATCGAGGTAGGTCATACCCCTGCCAGCATACGAGAATCACTACTTGAAAAGGTAATAGACATTGGAGACAAGTTTGTAGCAGGTGTCAAAAAGTTCTACCCACCAGGCGTAATAGGTCCTTTTTCACTTCAAAGCGTCATAACAAAGGATTTAGATCTTGTAGTGTATGACGTATCGCTAAGAGTTCCGGGAAATCCCATTGTTGCAACCACTTCTCCATATACGAAATACCAGTATGGTGAGACGTTTGGCGTGGGTAGAAGAATTGCAATGGAGCTCAAACGAGCCCAACAAGAAGGCAGACTTGCAGAGATTCTGACTTAGGCCTCGATTCGTTCCTTCAGAAGTGTCTTTCTAACCAAAATAGGAATGTTGTAAAACGAAGCAAGCGCTACTGCGTCAGATGCCCGGTAATTGCGAAGCACGATATCTTTTTTTCCTGTGAAATACAAGTTAGCACGCAATACGCTTCCGCTCTCATAGACTTTGACTTTGACTAGGAATAATTCGTTTTCTTCGCAGAGTTGTTCAATCATGTTGTAAATTGTTGGTAGTGCATCACGTTTTCCTTCAACGAAGCTTTTGATGTGTCGTGCGACCTCGCCTGAAAAGGCTCTCATATGGAATTCTTTTTTATCATCAGATTGCAAGACAATTATTCCTTCAAGTGCATAAGGATCTATAAAACCAACATAGATGATTTTTGCAGTAGAATAATCTGGCTCTTCTTTTTGGTTAATATTCAATGCTTATATTTTGTATGAACTTGATTTCTTATAAAGAGTGATGCTGATCGACAACACAGAACATGGACAAGTTATCAGTCCTACGCGGCTCTTAAATGCAAAATCTGTAAAATCACATTATGAAAATCGACATACCACTTCCATGTCCGGCATGCGGCGGAAAAATGTACTCGGCTTCATATGATGCTCCCCTAAAAGTATTAAAGAGCCGAGCTTGGCACGTCTGCAAAGAATGCAGATTCACAAGAAACGTAGAAGACTTCAAAAAATCGCTTTGCTGTGCATAACGGCAAGTGTTCTTCTTTTTTGATTTATACCGTCGTAATAATTATGGGCATGCATTGATTTTGTTGAGATTTGAAACTATTTCAGAGATGAATTCCGGTTCAAATGGTTTTGAAATGATATGGTTTGGGTTTAGGGTCTCGATCCTTTCTTTATTGTCTTGATCAACTACCGCAGTCACAATGGCAACATATGCGTCAGGATTTATCTTTCGTATGTTCTCGAGTGCGTAAATTCCATCATAATCAGGCATAAGTAGGTCCAAAAACACAATATCTGGTTTGTGTTGCTCGTACAAATCTACCGCCTCACGTCCATTGTAACCACGTGCCAAGACCTTGACGTTTATCAACTCCAAATATTCGCAGAACAGATCTACGTTGTATATGTCATCATCAATTACTATTGCAGTAACAGCCTTACCCATTTGTACTCACCAGATCTGACTCACGATTAGACACCTCAAGTCACCTTTGGAATTGAAACAGTGAATTTGGTAGGACTATTCGATACAGCGATAGTGCCGCCATGTTGCCTGATTATATTTTTGCACGTAGCAAGTCCAAGCCCTGTGCCTTGTTGTTTTGTTGTAAACAATGGATCGAATATTTTATGAATGATATTTTCTGGGATTCCCGGTCCAGAGTCTTCAAAGTCAATGATTGTGTTTTCAGGCGTCTGGTAGAAACGAATAGTAATCTTTCCTTCATTGTTCATTGCCTGTATTGAGTTAAGGATTATGTTTGAAAATACCACAGCCATTTTTTGTTTGTCACAGTTTAGGGAGACATCATTTTGCTGAATGTCTAAATCTACGTTAGTTTTTTCTGGAATCTTGTTCATTGCAAGTTTTAAAATTTCATATATACTAGTGGGCGCTATTTGCAGGTCTGCTTCTTTTACAAAATCCAACACATTATCTATTTGATGAGTCATCCTGAATATTGCAACATTTGCTGCATCCAATTTGCTTTGAAACGTCGGATCAGATTGATCTTTTGCTGCCATCTTGAGAAGTTCAGTTATGACTTTGAGAGCAGATAGTGGGTTTTTTAGATCGTGCGCAATTCGTGAAGAAAGATTACCAATAGCTGCAAGTCGTTCAGACTCAATTAGTGCGCGTGATTTTATTCTTACTTCGTCTTCTAGTTGTGCTTGTTTTTCTTTTAGTCGTGCTTCAAGGCTGAT
>JBBIVI010000189.1:0-2386 GCA_037439825.1 Candidatus Nitrosotenuis sp.
TTTTTTTAGACAACCATTCTAAGATAGCAAACACAGTAGCGCCTGTAGCAATACCGTCATCTACTAAGATTACAGACTTGCCTTCAAGTTCATACATTATGTTTCCCCTATACGCTCGAACTTGTCTTGCAACTTCGGCCTTCTTTTTGTTTATTTCTTCCTCAAATCGCGGATCAGATGAATACCGATCCCAGTAAGGGCCGCGATATATTGTACCGTCATAGGTTATTGCCCCGATCGCATATTCTGGATAATCTGGCGGTGTTATTTTTTTGGATATTATTACGTCCAGTGGGATTCCGAGAATTCTTGCTATTTCGTCACCCACAATTATACCGCCTCGCGGTATTGCCAAAATAATAGAGTCTTTGCTCTTTACAAAATCCAGTTTTTCTGCCAAAAGCTTTGCTGCATGAATCCTGTCATCGATCATGGTTGTAGTTCATTTTACGGTGGTTGTCAAGCTTCATTTGCAAGTTCAAACACGATATCAGATTTTGTGATAATTCCTACAAGTTTGGAATTTTTTACAATCGGGATTCCACTTATGTCGTATCGATACATAAGCAGTGCTGCCAAAGATACATCGTCTTGAGGCTCCATTGTTACAGGATTCTTTGTCATAATATCTTCGGCTCTGAAAGTTAGTGCATAGCTAAGCTGATTTGCGTTGAATTGATTTGGATATGGGCTATACCAAACATCTCTGAGCTCTTCTGGGTCAGTATACACGCCTAGCCTGTTTGGTATCTTTGCTGGAATAAAGTCTCTAAAAGTGATTATTCCTACAAGTTTTTGATTTTTTAGTACTGGAACTCTTGAGATTTTATTGTTAAGAAGAATGCTTTCAACCAGATACAGTGCGTCTCTTGGTGCAACAGTAATTACTTGTTTTGTCATTATTTTTGATACCGCTAGTGGTTTTGTCTCTTGGATCAAGAAATTAAAAACCAAGTCAGTCTTTGTTATTATTCCCTCAAGAGATCCGTCATCTCGTAAGACTACTACCGAGCTTATGTTGTTGTCTTTCATGATTTTAGCGCAGTGATAAATAGAATCACTTTTTTTGACAGTAAGCAGATTCTTTGACATCGCGTCAATTACTTGTACTGAGCCAAGTGGTTTGCTGCCAAGCGGAAAAATAGATCGGAGTATGTCTTTTTCTGTTATAACTCCAACCGGATTTTGGTTTTTGTCAATTACAACAAGTCTGCTGATTCTGAATTTTTGTAGTATCTCGATTGCCTCCAATATGGAAGTGTGAGGAGTAACTGTGATGGCTTTTTTAATTATCGAGCTCCTAAGACCCGGATTCTTTAACAGCACATTATGAAATTATTTTCGTTGATTAAATATAGAAAACAAGAATATCATTGATGAAAATGACAATTATTTGATTATGAGTACAGGAATAGGCGATTTGTGAGCTACATAATGAGAGACACTGCCCAAAAAGAATTCTTTTATGCTGCTTCTACCACGCGAGCCCATGATTATCAAATCTGCCTTTCTGTCCTTTGCCAAAGAAACCAGCTTAAATCCTTCATTACCACATAGTATTTTTTCGTAAAACACCACGCCATTTTTTGCACAACGTAGTTTTGCTTCGGCCAAGATCTTTTTGCCGCTATCTGCAAAGATTTGCCCAAGTTTTGAAGTCGGCCTTGCCACATTTACTGAAAAAAGTGGTATTACGAATACACCTGTAATTGTTCCCTGGCTCTGTCTTGCCAAATAGATTGCATGATCTAATGCCTTTGAAGAGTTACTTGACCCATCCAGGGCGACAAATATGTTTTTGAGATTTGCCAACTTGATTTTATTTTGATTGTAACTAAAATAAAGAATTGGCAGATTCTCTTAGTTGATTTTCAACGTTGATAATTCTCATTTTATATCATATAGTTGAACCCTGTTTCCTATGACATTGGCACAAACTCAACCAATAATTCTTGTAAAGGATATAATGACTAGATCGCTAGTTACAGTGGATTCTTCGGCCACAGTTAATGAAGCTGCAAAGCTAATGGAAAAGGCAAAAGTAGGATCGGTCATAATTATGGAAAAAGACATTCCGATCGGCATAATGACTGATCGCGATTTTGCGATAAGAATTGCTGCTCATGCATATCCAATACATACAAAGGTAAAACAGGTAATGTCGTCTCCTCTTGTTCATGTAAGTCCAAATGACGAGGTTTGGGTTGCAGCAGATCTGATGTATACACGGAAGATACGAAGATTACCTGTTCTGGACGAAGATGAACTACTTGGAATTGTCACAGCTACAGACTTTGTCAAGCTTTACACAGTCTGTAACAGAGAAGATACAAGAAAGATGTACTACCATGCCCTCACCAAGATCTTTGATGATAGTAATGAGGAA
>JBBIVI010000190.1:0-2383 GCA_037439825.1 Candidatus Nitrosotenuis sp.
TGATGAGGCCTGCGCTGCATGTGTAGCTGCCAAGCCTTTCTCTTACGTACTGGTCCCCTGCAATCTCCACTGTGGACTCTGGGAACTGCTCCTCAATTGTGCAGCTTCCCTCCGGCCTGTCAAACTGCCTATACCAGCTGAAAAACTCGATCTTTGATTTGTTTTGCCTGTAAAAGTCGTATGCAATTTTGACAAACTCTGTCTGGTCTTCTTCGCTTCCCTTTACGTAATCTGCCGTGCTCCAGCTTATCTCAAAGAAGGCCACCTGTTTTCCTGGCACAAGTTCAAGCGACTTTAGCAGGTCTGCCTGCGCTTCTTGCGGCGTCTTTGATATCTCATTTAATCTATCTACTGGAAGATACGTGAATGCGACAAAATCCCCTTGTGCGCCCACATCTGCAACATAGCTCTCTAGTTTTTTGTTCAATACGTTGTTTAGCGAAAACGCGTTTCCCATCTTGACGTTTGGGTGTTTTTGTTTTATCTCAGAATACACATTATCAAAGAACTCTTTGTACAGGCCGACGCTTCCTTCTGCGTCATCAAAGTAAGAGTCCAGACTTCCCCCAATTATGACATAGTCTATTGCGCCATCATATCTTGATAGTATTGCGTCAAGCACCTTGACTGTTTTTTGCTCAAGGCTTGTCCCAAAGCCGGGTGTGCCCATCCACTGTGGGTACGGGCCTACTATTCTGCCATTTACTATGGAAAAGTAAAGCGTCGTCTGCAAGCCGTTGTTTTTGTTAAAGCTCATCAAAATGTCTGTGTCTTTCCAGTTGTACTGGCCCTGCTGTGGCTCGATGTGATCCCAGAACAAATACAGGTTTGTTCTTCCAGCTCCAGTAAGCGATGCCTCCGAGTACACCTCCTTTAGCTGGTCAAGTGTTACCTGCGATGTTGGCGGATTCACTACCAGTCCTAGCTTTTGGTTTTGCAGCGTCTCTATTGGTTTTGGTGGTTCTGCTGTGGGCGTAGTTGGAATGAATACGAGCACCGTCATTGCAGCAGCTATTGCTATACCAATAGCTAAGAAGATCTTCTTGTCCACAAACTTGGCTGCATGGATTGACAATTAAAAGAGTTACGTTGCATTTGCTCATGATGAAGTTTGTTCTTTATTTTTTATGACAATAATCAGTTTTTCCGTAGCCATACTTGTGATCACATACATGCAAAAAAAGATTATTTTTTCTTGATAATCAATAATGTACACCTACATGTGATCGTGGTACGATTGGGCACAAAGATACGTACAGAAAACATTGAAAGAATGCGGTATGCAGTATCCGTCGGGGACCAATTCTGCATCGTTTTGAAAAATTGTGTGGGTGTGGTTTTACCCAGACGTGCATCCTGAGAATCCGCACTCGATGCAGATGCTGCACCCTTCAACAAAAACCAAGTTGTTTTTGCATGACGGACAGAGCAGCTCCTCGCTTACCTCTTCTTTTATTTCTCTTTCCTTGAGCGGCTCTTCAGGTATCCTGAGTGCAAGTGCGTTGTTTACCTGCATTCGGATGTATTGGTTCTTGATGTGTTTTGCAATGTATTCACGCAGATATGAGCTTGGCTCGACTTCGAACGTTTTTTCTGCGTTTTCGCTTGTCATGTGCAACACCTGGGTGTGTCTTGAGCCGTCACGATACACTGTGATTCCTTTGAGGCCAAGCTCGTGTGCCAAGAGGTACGCTGCTTTGACGTCGTCTGCAGATACGTCGTGTGGCATGTTAATTGTCTTCGCAATTGCGTTTCCAATCCATTCTTGCCATACAGCTTGCGCCATGAGGTGGGCGGACCAGTGTATGTCCATTGCGGTGACAAAGATGTTTTGGATCCATTCTGGGATCTCTGCAAGTCCCCTCACTGAGCCATAGTTGTCAGCAATCTTTGCCAGGATTTCGTCTGAGTACAGGCCGTTTTCGCGCAGAACCTGCTCGAAGATCTTGTTTGTGTAAAAGAACCTTCCAACTGTTACTCGTTTTTCAAACACCAGCGCAAATGTTGGCTCCATCCCGTTTGAGCAGTCTGCAATCATGGAAAGAGTTCCTGTCGGTGCAACTGTGGTAGTAAGCACGTTTCTTACTCCGTGTTTTTGTATCTTGGAAATTAGTGCGTCCCAGTCATAGTAATGCTCGCCTTTTGGCTTTTCATAGTAGCCTGCCACCGGGATCTTGCCTTCAGGATATTCTGTTTTTGGACACAGATCGAACTCACCCCTTGAGCGTGCGAGTGCGACGCTTTCTTCCATGGAATAATATGTGAGTGCTTCTGCAAGCTTTGATTGGAATTCGTATCATTCCTTTGAGTTGAATGGGATTCTGAGCTTGTATAGCAGATCCGCCCCTCCCATGACGCCAAGGCCGATTCTTCTTGATTCTTT
>JBBIVI010000191.1:0-2366 GCA_037439825.1 Candidatus Nitrosotenuis sp.
CATAGACAACCTTGCCCGTTTTGTAAACCCCAAGACTGTTTTGTGCGCATACGAAGAAAACAAAAATGATGAAAATCACACAATACTCAAAGAAAATCATGAGATCTTGGTAAACTCAACAGACCAGGACGGAAACAAGTTCAAGGTGATAAAAATGCCGATGCCACCATCAGTCCGCACAATGGTGCGTGGTAAAAAGACGAGGCTGCCAGCAAGCTATCTTAATTTCTATGTCGCAAACAAAGTGGTTTTGGTTCCGACCTACAAGCATAAAAACGATCGAGTAGCGCTAAAGATCATCCAAGGTGCTTTCCCTGGCAGAAAGATTGTCGGAATTGACTGCTCTGACCTCATATATGGGATGGGTGCACTCCACTGCATTATGCAGCAACAACCCGCCATAATTAAAAAGTCAGCCAAGATAAAGTCAAAGAGAGTACTGCCAGTTCTTCAATGAGTAATTTGTGGAAGATGTGACGTTGTCCTTTTTTACTTGTACATTTTTTTACAAGAAATTAAACGTGTATTAGCATGGCAATTGATCTTTTTTATTAAACAGTTTTTCCTTAATTGTGCATGCCATCGATACCCCTACACATTGCTCAAGTAGAAGAAAAGATGGCAAAAATCGGCATCAAGGCACTTGTAGTCATAAACAAAAGAGGCAGAGTTATTGATTCTTTTGGGGAGAACAGACTAAACCTCTCAAAAGAGAAAAAAGAGGTGTTGTTTATGCAAACTGCACTACAATGCTCCATGCAAGATGAACAAGATGACGAGTTTGGTAAAATGCAGTTTTTCATGGCTCAACGCGACAAATCAAAGTTTTTCTGCCACCACCTAGGCCATGATAGAATTGCCATTGCTGTAGCAAACAACCAAGCAAATGACAGCTCTGTTATTTACTACATTAACCAGCTAAGCAAAATGTACGATATGATTTCAAAAAGCGAGGTACTTCAAGTATGAACATATACGACACAAAACAGGTACATTGTTGTAAATGCGACCGATTCATAGGAGAAATCGACTATGATGCAGAGATAACTATGCCAATTTGTGGCAAGTGTGCCAACCCAATGCCAGAACATGACGACAAGATACGATATTTTGCAAGCGGTTTTAAACAATCAAAAATGAATCTAGTTCACGCCTAATCAATTTGGATACAAGAAAATTTTATGGGCCCAAAGGGCTTCACCATGCTGAGTCCATCGAAGCCAAAGTAACGGCAGAAAGCGAATTAGGACGCTTAGAATATCCCTTCATTATTTTTTGAATTTTACGCTCATGAGAAAACAAAGCCTTTAAACTGTTTTATTGTCATATATGATATCAGATGAGCACAAAAGAACTCAAAATGATCAGAGACGAAATCAAGGAGCTGAGATTGTTGTACAAGAATTTGGTCGATAAAGTCATACCGCTTGAAGAGCCAACAGCAAGTGATAAATCGTCAATTAAAAAGAAAGAAAAAATCGTAAAAGAATCATCATTAATGAAAGCGTTAGATTAACTTGTTTGAAGTCAACGCAAAGAATAGCGTTCTGAAATTTATCAAAAAGACCGATTCGAAAACAAGGCAGAGATTAAAGGACATCATAATCACGCTCAAGGACAATCCGGTTCCTGCCAGGATCTATGATGTTGCAAAGCTAAAGGGCTTCGACTCTACGTACAGGTTAAGGATTGGAAGTTTGAGGCTTGTATACGAGGTATTTTGGATCGATAAGAAAATACTATTACACAAAATTGAGTCGCGTGAAAGTGTTTATGAAAGCATGTAATTGATCTAGCATAAAGCGATTTGGATGCTTGTAATATTCCCACATCTTTTTTGAAGATGTAATATCACATATCAACGACTAAACCCAGTGAATAGACTATGTTTGCGCACCAAAATTTGTTAATACATTTTGTAGATCTTTGTTTGGGTTGCCATAAACATCAAGTCTATTTATCTTAGATATGTTGAAAAGCCCTGTAGAAATCATCGATTCTTGAGCATTTTGTAGATCAGATTCTTGGGTCAGATCTAAAGCTGACAGTACCGTTACGATACCTCATGAAACCATCACGATATTGTATGATGGCTCGTACCATGATGAGTATAATCAAAAGAGCAAGGATACCGCCATACCTACACAAGCGTTCCAACCATGTGTTCACGGTCTGGCAGCACCTGATACTCCTTACACTGCGTCAGTACGAGTGCAAGAGTTACCGTAGATTCGTTGATTTTTTACATGAATGTATCGGTGTACAAGAATTTCTTGGGTTGTCCAGAATCCCACACTACACCACACTGCAGAAGGCAGCTGCCAGACTGAGCAACGGTATGCTGCAAAGAGCACTGGAATCGTTTG
>JBBIVI010000192.1:0-2362 GCA_037439825.1 Candidatus Nitrosotenuis sp.
AGACCACGTTCCAAAGATAGGGGGTGACTGACTCGTCAACTGCATACGTTCTGATTAACTGTGATCTTGGCTCAGAAGAACGCGTAATATCTGAGCTCAAGTCGATAAATAGAATCAAGGAAATTCGAGGAGTGTTCGGCGCATACGATATTTTGGCAAAAGTGGATGCACCGTCGGACGATCTGATAAGAGACATTGTGACCTCAAAGATTCGCAGAATCGACAGAATACGCTCAACTCTGACGCTTATGGGAATAGAGGGACAAGGATAATGCCTACTCTGATCCAATACCCAGATTATGATGCAAAATGCAAAAAGCTTTGTGAAGAAAAAGAGATTAGGTTTGCCGGAATAGTCGACGAAAACGGAAAACTCGTGGCCGGCGGTTTCAAGAAAGGACTTGTTCCTTTTGAAAAAGACGAACGCAGATTAGAAGAATTCATGAGGTTTATCTCCAAAGTCTCGCTTGTAAAGTCGTTTGATGAAGAACTTGGGCCTACCTGTTATATCGCAGCAAGAAGAGAAAAGGTAATTCTGATTAGTTTTCCATTCCCTCTGTCAAAAATACTATTGCTAATTTCTGCCGAGCCAACAATTGACATCGAACTATTGGCAGCTCATATTGTAAATATCTTTGATAGTGACGAAGCAAGATTTGCTGAGCGTTAGCATGGTCTTGATGGAAAAATCAAACGAGTACTGGTTACTTGAGCAAAAATGCCAAACTGTGTTAAAATTAGAGGAGATTAGGTTTGCCGGATTGATAGATCAAAGGGGGAGACTCGTAGCAGGTGGATTCAAAGAAGGAGTAACGCCACTTGAGGATGAGGCAGAACGCCAAAAAATGTACATGGAATTGGCACTTCGAGTCTCCATGAGAAAGGATTTCGACTATAGCTTGGGGCCTGTCAAGTATTCTGCATCACGCAGAGAAAAGGCAGTCATGATGAGCTTTCCAATTGGGTCAAACGTCCTGCTTGTATCAGCAAATCCGGACGTTGACATTGACTATACTGCGAAAAAAATCATGAAGGTTCTTGGCACATACTAGCTAACCAAAAATCACTCCAACCCACTGACCATCCGGTCAATAATAGAAAAACCAGTATATATTTAGAAAATCCAAGTTCAAACTGATGAGGTTGAAGACACCAAGGGTAAGCTCTGCACTCAAAGCAGTTGATCTAAAACAAATACCACCACCATTACTGATTGGGGAAAGGCTCAACACACAAGGATCAAAAAAGGCAAAACAGCTTGTACTGTCTGACGACTTTGACGGCTTAATTGATCTCGCAAGAGCCCAAGTTGAAGACGGAGCACACTGTCTTGATGTCTGCGTTGCAACAACTGAGAGATCCGACGAGCTGGATTTTATGAAAAAACTCGTCAAACGACTGTCACTTGAAATCGATGCACCGCTTGTCATAGACTCAACAGATCCAAATGTCATTGAGGCGGCAATCCAGCAAATTCCAGGTAAGCCAATAATTAACTCGATAAATCTTGAGGGTGACGGAAGTAGGTTCCATAAACTTGCACCGATTATGGCAAAATATGGACTACCTGCAATTGCGTTATGCATAGGCCCAAAGGGGATGGCAAAGACGCCGCAGGAAAAATTAGAGACTGCTGAGCTCTTGTATGAAACTGGCAAAAAATATGGGCTGCGTGAAGACCAATTCATCTTTGATGTACTCACATTTACTTTAGCTACAGGTGAGGCAGAGTTTTTGGAGGCAATAAAAAATACTTTGGAGGGAATACGGCTTGTCAAACAACGGTTTCCAAACGCCTTTACTGTCTTGGGTCTTAGCAACATCAGTTTCGGCCTAGTTCCCGCAGCACGCAAGATTCTCAACTCTGTGTTCTTGTATCATGCTGTGAAGGTAGGTCTTGATGCAGCAATAGTGAATGCAAAGGAGATAATTCCGTATTCAGAAATAGTTGAAAAAGAACGCAAACTCGCAGAAGATCTAATTTTTAACAAACATCCAAACGCCTTGGCAGAGGTAATCACATACTTTGAAAAAGTCAGCACCAAGGTTGCTGAAAAAAAGATCGAAGTAGACCCAAGCTGGCCTGCAGGTAAGCGTGCATATTTTAGGATTGTAAATAGGCTCAAGGACGGAATCGAAGAAGATGTCAGAAATGCAATCACAGAAAAAATTCCAAATGCGAAAAACATTGTTGATCTGCCACGTCACGTAACACATCCTGCCGCAATTGGAACGCTAAATGATGACTTGTTGCCTGCAATGAAGGAAGTCGGTGACAAGTTTGGTGCAGGTGAGCTCATCTTGCCGTTTGTATTAAAATCTGCAGAATGCATGAAAGTAGCAGTCTCTGAGCTTGAAAAAT
>JBBIVI010000193.1:0-2283 GCA_037439825.1 Candidatus Nitrosotenuis sp.
GTGGACGAACCTTTAACTAAAATAACGTATATGCCAGACAATGAAAGAAAGATTTCTGTGGCTTTGCACGTGTACTGCTCTTGAAATCATGACAGCAACAGGGGTGACAGCATATCTGATTTATCTCGGTCAGACTACAACCGCGCTGATCTCAGCTGCAGTGTTTTCCAAAGTAATCGTCTTCCATTTCCTTATTGAAATATCCGAGAAACTAAAAAGAGGCAAGCCCTTTCTAAAAATATCATCTTGAGCTACTTGGGCAACCCGATTGAAGTCATAAAAAAACTGTACGATGACAAAAAATGGGAGGAAATAGTAACTTTTTGCAAAAAAATGCTAGAAGAAGATCCAAAAGATCTTGTGGGGCTACAAAATATGGCAACTGCGTTACTACACCTTGGGAAATACGAAGATGCATTGTATTGTTGTCAAGTGGTTCTTGATCTAAATGATCTTGACGAATATGCACTAAAAAATAAGATATTTGCACTTGAACGATTGAAAAGATATTGTGATGTCATTGAATGTGCGGATAAATTATTACAAAAAAACCCAAACGATGAATGGGCATACGACAGCAAGGGTCTTGCACTAAATGAGCTTGGAAACCATGATGAAGCAATAGAATGTTACGATAAATCCCTGAAATTAAATCCAGGAAATACTACTGCTTTAATGAATAAGGCAGTAACTCTTGATTTTTTACAAAAATACGAAGATGCAATAATGTTGTATGATTTGATACAAAAAATAGATAACACAATCAAAGAGGCAGCGATGGCAAAATCAGAGGCATATCGAAAACTTGGCAATGAGGATGCAGCTTTTTTGGCAGCACAAGGACTGCTTGTAGATGACATCCACAAATATCTCTTAGAAGCACGATCAAAAAAGATGAAAGTTTTTGAGCTGTATTGCCTCAATGAATATCTAGAACTAGAAGCCAAAGAAAAAAGGCACCAAGAAGCTCAAAACTCAAAACTCAAGTGATCTCAACTATCTTGGTTTTTGATTTGTGACCGGATTTTATAGTGATGTTGGCAGATGAAATTCTAAAATACCTTGCAAGTTTTTTTATGATTTCTTTGTTTGCTGCTCCTTCAATAGGCTTGGACTTTATGCCAACTGTAATCTTAGTTCCAGACACTGTGACAAAATCCTTGTTGAACTCTATGTAAACTGTGTAAAGCAATGAAATGATTTAGGCTTTGAGTATCCAATCGTACCCTTTTTGTTCAAGCTCATCTGCAAGCTTGGCGTCGCCAGATTTGAGAACCTTACCTTGTGCAAATACGTGTACATAGTCTAACTTCTTTAGGAATTTCAAAATTCTTGCATAATGAGTAATTACAATAATTGTAGCATCAGGTGTAGATACATCACTTATTGCCTTTGCAACTGCTTGGACTGCATCAATGTCAAGGCCAGAGTCTGGTTCATCAAGAATTGAAACTTTTGGTTTGAGGACTGCCATTTGTAATACTTCGGATCTTTTCTTTTCACCACCGGAAAATCCCTCATTGAGGTATCTTGAGAGGAATTCATCTTTGAGGCCTACTGTCTGTAAGTTCTTTTTTAGATAATTTTGAAATTCTCTTACTGTAATGAAAACTTCTCTGTTACTACTTGCAAGTGATTTGCTTAATGCGTTGTAAGATGTTCTAAGGAAATGTGAATAACCTACACCTGAGACCTCTGTTGGATATTGAAACCCCAAAAACAGTCCTTTCTTTGCTCTTTCATCAGTTGAGGCCTCGGTGATGTCCTCACCATCGAAAAGTATCTTTCCTTGGGTTACTTCGTATTTTGGATGTCCTAAAAGCGTGTATGCGAGGGTGCTTTTTCCTGAACCGTTTGGACCCATGATTGCGTGTACTTCCCCAGGACCTGTCTTTAGGTTGACTCCTTTGAGAATGGGTTTTCCTTCACGTTGCACATGCAGGTCGATAATTTCTAGGACTGCCATAATTTCCAAAGTCTTTTCTTGTATATATAACCCAGACGAATTTTAGCTACTCCTAACCATATAAAATAAACAAAAAGAAAGGGGATTAGTTTTTGGCAAAACTAGGTCGTAGTGTGAGCTTAAGCTTGTAGCAGGTCAGAATCTCCTTACACCTGTTTCTGATGGTGACCTCAGTTACTCCTGCGACGCTTGAGACATCGCGTTGAAGCACATTTTGGCCTAGCAGAATTGAAGCAATGTACAGATATGCAGACGCAATGCCGTTTGGTGCTTTGCCATCTGCAACAGTCATGTCTTTTGTCTTTTCTGCAATCTCC
>JBBIVI010000194.1:0-2273 GCA_037439825.1 Candidatus Nitrosotenuis sp.
ATATAGATTCGATTTCAGAATGTGTAGGCAACGAAATAGACATGTCAATCGATTTTCCAGCAAATCTTCTTGTGTCTCTGTCAATATTCCTTTCTGGAAACTTCATGTGATACTTGTAAAGAGGATTCGGCTCTTTGCTTTTAGGTGCTTTTGTGAGTGAATCGAGTACCTCTTTTAGGATCTTTCTCTGGCTAAACAAAAAGTACGACCACGTAGTTATGATGGTTTTTTGTGCGGCTTGACTAAACAACTTGTCAATATTTTTGCTAAATTCAGTCTTTAGCGTAGCTGGGAGTTTGTCAATAAATGCTTTGATGATCTTTTTTGCAGCTTCTTTTTGTTTTGAGCTCTTCAGCGCGTTTGTTAATAACTGTTGGATTTTCTTTACATCTTTACTATTTGCAATATCATAAAATGGTTTTAAGAACTCTTTTTGAATTGCTTCTGTAGGTGAAGAGATAAACTCGTCAGAAAATGCTTTTGGGATAACATTCTGTGCTTTTTCGTTTGAACGCCAATCCCACCAAGGAATGGTACCCCCGGTTCCAGATCTTGCAAGGCACGCTCAAAAGTGTAAAGATATGCTCGATGCCAAGGAAAAAACAATCTTACTCCAGGACTCCATCCTTTGATTGTGGGACATGCCAACATCTCCAGTCTGGATATCCGTGAAATCCTGCAAAATGTGCAAATCCACGATTATCGTTTAATTTCATTGCTTTTTTGAATGCAGAGCGAAGCTTTACAAGTTCAGCAGAAGTCAGGCTGTTGACATTTTTTCGTACAAAAATGGAGTCATTGTTTGAGCTCAATCATACTAATGTAGGTAGTAATTACTTAAAGATGATGTTGTGTTATTCATCATTTCTTCATATTTGGCAACTCGGTTTACTCTAGCATTTTTAGCGTATCAGATGCAGTTATGATGCCAATTATCTTGCCTGTTTTTGCAACCAAAATACATTTGGTATATCGGACTAACGGGACAAGCGCTTTGGCTGGAGTCTGATAATCTACAATAGGCGGTCGTGCCTCCATCACATCTGCAAGTTGAATCTTTTTCCAAGATGATTCATCGCTGTCCGCAAGATGCCTTACGACACCGTCTTCAGTTATGACTCCTACTGGTTCACTGCCGCTAAATATTGGAATCTGACTAATTGACATTTTACGCATCTTATGTATGGCATCGTGTAGCGAATCTGTTGGTTTAAGTTTGATGATATCCTTACTGCAAATGTCTCCTGCTTTGTTTGGGTCTGATCTTCCTTCTAGTGTAGCAAGGCTGTCAAAGAGGCGTTTTGCAGTTTCATAGCTTGGCTGACTGCGCCCTGACTCTATCTGGTTTATCATGGATGTGCTTACGCCAGTCATCTTTGCAAGCTGTTTTTGGGTTATGCCAAGCTTGGTTCGTGCCTGTTTGATGCTGTCGAGTCTTGGAAGCATGAATAATATGAAAATGTTATTCCTATGAATTTTACTGGTAAATCAACCTACAGAACAGTTACTCTAAATGTTTTTGAATTCGTATTGGTCATTGATCCTATGCTCAGGACTAACATCCTGCTTATCGTGGGTGTGTCTTTGATTTTATTTGGTGCAATCAATCTGACAACGAATGCACTCGCACAAAAATCTGAGATAGTGCAAAAACCACAAAGCGAAAATATCGTTGACATCATAATCGTAAATCCGGTTTCGCAGTAGGTCCATTGGTTGCAGGTTTTGTCTCAATCGGAATTCAATTTGCGCGAAAACAAGGCCCTCAAAATAAGTGCCGAAGCAGAAGAATATTTCGTAAATGAAGTGTCGTCATTTGTTACAAACCAAAGCAGGTTTCTTTACAAACAAATCAGAGACAATCCAGAATATGTGGAGGATTTCAAAAAATGCATGATTCCAGAAAAACTCAAAGCGGAAGCAAAAGCTAACGTCATAAAGCAACTCAGAGCAGAATTGACATCCGATGAATTTACGAGGACCACGCGAAAAGTTCTGGCAGATAATCTAGACAACCTTGTAGATATAGCATTTACCCAACACAAGACAAACATAGCAGAAAGAACCAAAATGATGCTAAATGACTTGGTTCCAGTGGCAGTAAACGCAACACTCTTGAACTTTAAAGATGTTAATGAGGTAAAAAATGAGCAAGAAAAGATCATACAGAATGTTTTGGAGACAATAAGAAAAAACTTTGATCTGGAAGATGTGCTCCTCCCACAAGATATTGCTAAAACACACATAAAGGCTGAATTAAACAAAATTGTGGG
>JBBIVI010000195.1:0-2243 GCA_037439825.1 Candidatus Nitrosotenuis sp.
TGCCTTCATTTGTGGTGTTTGTGGAAGTATTTTCCAGACGAAGGAAGAAAGAGGGCCGAGTGCCCCTGTCATGCAAGCACTTACGATCCGGTTACTGGTATTGCGACCGGAGGTCCGGCTGCACTACAGTCGCCACCATCAAATGTTCTACCAAGGCTTGATCTGGAAGCAGACAGTGAGGGCTACCTGTACATACTTCCTCCAAAGTTTGAGACTAGCGCAAACGGAATAGTTGGTTACGGCCGCTTTTTGAAGAGCTGACAGCTAGAGTTTGGTCGGATTTATTTTGCAGAAATGATCGTAAGGTTCAAGCCACGATCAAATCGATTCCCATTCAGACGAGTTTTGAGTTTTTGGTAGCTTGATGCTGAATTTAGTTGGATTATTATTTACTGAGATTGTTCCCTTGTGTTGCTCTATGATTTTTTTGACAGATGCCAAACCAAGGCCAGTGCCCTGATGTTTAGTTGTAAATAACGGTTCAAAGATCTTTGGAATTATATCTTTGGGTATACCAGGACCTGTATCAGTTATTTGAATGTCTACAAAGCGATCGTTATCTGCAACATCTATTGTTATGGTGCCGTTATTTTCCATGGCTTGAATTGAGTTCATTATGATATTGTCAAATACGATTTCTAGCTGTTTTGTGTCACAGAAAACTTCAACATCGTTTTGAGGAAGAATTATCTTTACTCCGTCTGGAATCACGATGTCAGATACCGCTGATTGAATTATCTTTTTAACAGAACTCTTCTCAACGACCAAAGGTTTACTTCTCACAAAATTCAGGACGCTATCTATTTGGTAGTTGATTCTTTTGACTGCTCTTTCTACTCTTGAGCAAGATTGCTGGCTGCCTTCATTGTCCTTGTTTTTCATCCTAAATAGCTCGATTTCGGTCTTGATGATGGAAAGTGGGTTCCTTAGGTCGTGTGCAAGCCTCGAGGCAAGCTCACCTATTGCAGACAGTCTTTCAGCCTTTATGAGCTTGTCAGTTGATTCTAATAATTTCTGATGTAGTTCTTTTTCTTTAGTGATATCTGTTCTGATTGATAGATATTCTATGATTTTGCCTGAATCGTCCAAAAATGGGACTATGATTGTCTTTACCCAGTAAAATGAGCCGTCTTTTGCCTTGTTTTTTACCTCGCCGCGCCACACCTTGCCAGAAGATATGGTCTTCCACATACCTTCGTAAAACTCGGGCGGATGAAACCCCGACTTGAGAATGCGGTGGTTTTGGCCTATTAGCTCTTCTTCTGTGTATTTTGAGATCCTGCAGAATTCCTTGTTTGCGTAGGTGATGGCTCCGTTTTTGTCCGTGATCGCAATGATGGAAAACATGTCAAGGGCGTGCTGTATTTTGAGTAGTCGTTCGATTTTTCTTAAATCAAATTGGGTTGAGATTATATCGTTTAACATAATTTTTGTCATTTTTGGCAATTATTTAACGGCTAGTCACATAATTGTGATCAACCGATTCACATCACATGTACACCATGATTTTTTTAGCAATTTTTCATTCTCGATGTTTTGGCGTGAGCTTTTGTAATTCTAATTAGAAAAAAATATTACACTGTAATACAAGGAAACTGTATTTATGATCATCATACGAGTGCGTGATGAGCAAGCACATCTTAAATAATCTAAAATGTGTTCTAAAAAGAAATGCCTGTAAAAGAATCATTTTCTGCTTATCAACAAAAAGAGATTCTCAGTTCCAGAATTAGAGACATATTTGATTTTGAAAACACGCTACCTACTTCGGTACAACTATCAGACAGTGTAATTGACTGCATCAAGGTACTAAGAGACGACGAGCAGTGCCATGAGGGCGCGCTTGTAAAAAACCGAGACAAGTATGTAGGAATAATCACAGGAAGAGAGCTTTCAGCATCTTTATTATCAAAGGGTGTGAAGAAATTCGTAGAGCAACCTGTCGGTGACTGCTTTAGCGTAAACTATACTACACTCACAGGCGATACAACCCTCTTAGACTTTATTCAAAAGATGCAGAGATCCAGAAGTGGTTTTGGACTCGTAACCAAAGACCAAAAGATGATAGGAAAGATCTCGATTCGGGACGTCGTAGCACTATATTTGAAAATGGGTTCCAATGCTACATTGGGTGATTTTCCGCTGCATAAGATGATCTCGGTGCCACCGACGACCTCCATAAAAGATTCTTTGTTGTTGATGATGAGGCACCAGATAAGAAAGATATTCTTGGAAGACAAGTT
>JBBIVI010000196.1:0-674 GCA_037439825.1 Candidatus Nitrosotenuis sp.
CTATTCATCAAAAATCCAACGCCGGAACAAATCAACAAAGTAATCGAAGATGCAAAAAGAGATCATGGTGTAGACTTAGAGATAGACAAGGTGTACAGATATGTGGTATTGAGTGGAAGAAAGAAGAACTATCTTGGCGTATCAATGGATGGCAAAGTTGATGTTAAGGGGCTTACCGGAAAGAAATCAGTTGATGGTAAGACGCCAATTTTGGCAAGTGTCAATAATGTTATAAAATTTGCAACAGTTGAACAGGTATACCGTGAATTTCATGAAAATAATTCGAATGTAAAACTACTAACAATCACTAACGGATTACAAGGTGTTTGGTCTCCAATTTCTGATGCGATCAAACACACAGTCAAAGATGTTTACAAGTTAACTACCCATAATGGCAGAGTTTTAACTCTTTCAGGAGATCATAGTGTATACACGATTAATGAATATGGCCAATTGATTTGCAAAGAGACGAAACACTTGAGCCCACACGACGTATTGATTGGATTAAAAACAATACCGCCATTATTCAACACTAAATCTATAGATCTTTCAGAATATATCGGAGATATAACTACAGGAAAGAATAATTATTTAATTTCAAACATTAGATATTCGACTACTGGGTTTCCAATCAAAAAAAACTTGTCAATTACACCAGAGATTGGATTCTTGTT
>JBBIVI010000196.1:694-2234 GCA_037439825.1 Candidatus Nitrosotenuis sp.
ACGAGAACTGCTCAAACCTCACAAAATTGTAAAATTAACAAAGACGTTTGTGAGCAAATAGAAAAGTCATGGATGTCAGTATTCAATACCAATATCAAAAAACATAGTAAAAAAAATAAATCGAATTCATACCGTATGCCATTTTTGGTATCAAAATTGTTTAGCAGAGTATGTGGTGAAAAAAATCATAATAAAAAAATTTCAGATTTAATTTTCAATGCAAATGATGAGGTAAAGATTTCATATTTACGAGGCCTTTTTTCTGGCAATGGGTTTGCAGACAAAGAACAGATTTCTCTTACATCTAAAAGTAAAATGTTGATAGAACAAACGGCGTATTTGTTGGCATACTTTAACATTTCATGTAACATAAAAATAACTACTCACAAAAAGTACGGAAAATACTATACTCTTTGTATTAAAAGTATCACCGACAGAATATTATTTCATACTACGATAGGATTTAGCCAGTCAAGATTCAGAATTAAAATTAAGAAAACATCTAAGGGCAAGGAATTACTACCAATATCAACCAGTGGAATAATACAGATAAAAAAATTAATTCTTAAAAGGTTGGGCATCACAAGATTTAGAAACTTGAACATGCATGATTTGCGCTATTATGATACGTCGATGTTGGAGAGATACAATAAAGCAATTGATCAGTTAGACATGTATGCATCAACAAATGAAAAAATAATATTGGCTAACATTTCAAGAATGCTAAATTCAAACGACGTTACATATGATAAAATATTAAAGGTTGAAAAAATGCCAGGCAAAAAAATAATGTATGATTTTTCGGTACCTAAATACGAGCGGTTTGTTGCTGGAAATTTGCCGACATTATTACACAATAGTCATACCCCCCCATTTATCAGAAATCTGTTTTATGAGTTACTTGACATCTTATCAAAAGTAAAATCCGAAAAAGACTTTGAAGATGCAAAAAAGAAGATCAGTGAAAAAATTGCCACCGTTGCTACAAAAGTAAAGGAGAAAAAGATTCCAATTTCAGAACTAGCATTTAATGTGATGATTAGCAAGGCACCATCAGAATATGACAAGACCGTACCCCAGCACATCAGGGCCGCAAAGCTTCTTGAGCAGCCCCGCGAAAAAAAACGGGGTAACATCATAACATAAGTCAAAATACTCAACAACCCAGGCGTAAAACCAGTTGAGATGGCGCGTCCAGACGAGATAGATTCTGCAAAATACATGGAGTTTATGGAGTCAACCCTAGATCAGATAACTTCGTCCATGGATCTTGATTTTGATTCCATAATCGGCAAGCCAAAACAGACTGGTTTAGACCAGTTTTTCTGGAATTAGATATAGTCAGATGTTGTAGTAGTTGCACAGCATTTGGCTTAACAGCACGCCTAACCTAACCTCATACAATGAATACAAACATCAACAACAGACGACTTCATTCACGCCGAGGTGTAACTCCAGTCATTGCTACTTTGTTGCTTGTCGCAATAGCAGTAGTAGGTGGTGCAATTGTCTTTGCATATTCACAAAACTTCTTTAGCTC
>JBBIVI010000197.1:0-2196 GCA_037439825.1 Candidatus Nitrosotenuis sp.
AGAAGTCATCAACTAAGAATCCTGCAGCACCAAGTGCAAAGAATAATGGACCAAGCCTTGCCACCAAAAACACACCTGCCTTGACCATCGTTGCAGCATGAATGAGAGCTGAAACAGCAGTCGGACCAGTCATTGCTTCAAGCAACCATTCGTTTAGCGGGAACTGAGCAGATTTGCCGATTGCGCCTCCAAAGAGCAGAACCGCTGCTGGAACCAAGAGTCCTTGTGCCTGCATTGCCGATGCCCACGCCGTGTCGTGCAAGAGCTCTCTGAATCCAAAGGTTCCTGCAAATGCAAAGATGAGAAACATTCCTGCAAGCATCATAATGTCGCCCACCTTGGTCATGATGAACGCCTTCATGCCTGCGTGTGTTGGAGAGTAATACTCTGCAAGGCCCAAGACTGTGCGTCCTTTGACTCCGACGTGGTCTTTGTCTTTGTCTCGGTACCAGAAGCTAATTAGAGCATAAGATGCAAGTCCTACGCCTTCCCATCCAAAGAACATCATAAGCAAGTTGTCTGATAGGACTATTAGCTGCATAGAGCCGACAAAGAACATCATCCAGAACCAGAATCGGACAATGTCTTTGTCACCTTTCATGTAGCCCGTACTGTATATCATGATCAAAAGCGAGATCCAGCCAACGACGTTTGCCATAATTACTGCAAGTGGATCCGCAAGTACTCCTGCTTTGATTCCAATTGTAGAGATCCAGTTCACCTGGTCGTGTATTTCGCGTGCTTCAAGTGCGCCAGAGAACATCAGCCCTGCAGAAAGAGCACTAGCTGCTGCAAATGCGATTGCCACCCATCCAGTGGCCCTATGGGACACCCTACCTACTGCCGGAACTATCAGGGCTGCAACAAATGGTAAAATCCAGACAAGCCATGCGTTGATGGCGCCTGCCTCAAATGCAAATCCAGACATTGCTACTTCGACCATTATACACCAAGTACTCCTTTCATGTACGGTATTATATCTTCAAAGAAGATGTCCGGGTATATTCCCACAACAATTGTAAATCCTGCAAGCACCATCATAGGTGCAGTCATGTACCAGCTTGCCTCCTTTACGTGAGAAAGATGCTCAGGTAGCTTGCCAAAGAAGATGCGTTTGAGCATCCAGAGCATGTAGGACATGGTAATTACCGTTGCAACAAGACCGAGTCCAAATATCACATATCTTAGAACAGAGCCGGTTGCTGCATTGTCCTTGACTGCAGTATCCAAAGAGCCTGCAAACAAGGTCCACTCACCCATAAAGCCGCTTGTTGGAGGAACTCCTGCTATTGTGAGTGCTCCAATAACTCCACAGACTGCAGTAATTGGCATCTTGCCTGCAAGGCCTCCAAGCTTTGTCAAGCTTCTCGTACCACATTGCACGATGAGAATTCCTGCGGTCATGAAGAGCAGAGCTTTGCCCAAACCATGAGTTACATACATGAACTCTGCTCCGGCAAGCCCAAGTGTAGAGTAAGATCCGATTCCAAACAAGATGTATCCCATCTGACTCACACTAGAGTAAGCCAAGAGCCGCTTTACGTCGTCCTGCATCAGTGCCATTGCTCCGCCATAAATCATTGTGGCAAGGCCCCAGATGTGCAACCAGATTGCAAGCTCCGAGTAAACATTTGGTAGAAATTCTATAACCAGCCTGAAAATACCATAAGCTCCAATTCCGATCATTGCCGGAGACAAGAGCGCGCTGATTGGTGTTGGTGCCGCACCGTGGACGTATGGCAACCAAATATGGAACATAAATGCTGCAAGCTTGACGCCAAGTCCCAAAATTATGGCAACTGCTGCAAGCATTACGACATTTTCTGGGATCTTTGCTTCTTGTATTGCTGAAAAGTCAAAGCTTCCAACTGAAAGACCAATTGTCAAAAATCCAAGCAGGAGTACTACTGCACCAACGTGAGTCCAAAATAGAAACATCAGTGAGATTCTTCTTCTTGGGCCATCACCCCAGAATGCAACCAAAAAGAAACCCGGAATCAGCATTACCTCAAAGAAGATGTAAAACTCGATCAGATTTGTCGCAAGCACCGTCCCAAGCATACCCATTGCAAATACCAGATATAGTGCAAAGTACAGACCGGACTGATTGTTTACATACTTGGTAAATCCTTCAGACTCTACAAGTGCTGTTGTCTGGCCATGAGAGCTGCTTGCAGAGTGACCGTGTGTTTGCTC
>JBBIVI010000198.1:0-2162 GCA_037439825.1 Candidatus Nitrosotenuis sp.
GTAGACAATATAGAAGCAGACTAATTAACTTCCACTTTTACTATTTCGGTAACAACCACTGATGTTTCTCCCATCTTGGAGATAACACTTGAGCGAAGCTTTTTTGATTCAAAGACAGATGGGGCAGACGACGACTTTTTAGTTCTTGCCGATGCAGATGAAGCAGTATTTGAAGAAGACAGAGGAGACACCACAAGAGTCCTGACCATCACGGTTCCGCCAGGAACAAGCTCACTTGACATAATTGCTCTTGGTACCACTACTTTTGCATCAGAACCAACATCTGAAGAGCCCGAAGAGATCCCAGAGGAGATTCCCGAAGAGACATCTGAAGAAATACCAGAGACACCACAAGAGCCGGAGGCAGTTCCTGAGCCGGAAAAACAATGTGGTCCTGGAACCGTACTAAAGGACGGAGTTTGTGTACTGGCCGAACAACCAGAAGAGGTGCCTGAAGAGATCCCAGAGGAGACACCACAAGAGCCGGAAAAACAATGTGGTCCTGGAACCGTACTAAAGGACGGAGTTTGTGTACTTGATGAGAGGTGTGGCCCTGGAACAATCTTCAAGGACGGTCAATGCGTACTTGAAGAATCAACACAAGCACCATCATCACGCGGTGTTGCCTTTGATCTGGTCGCGCCAGCAGTGGCAGCATTCATCATAGCATTCATCATAATGATAATCCTGTGGGCAATAGGAAGAGCAAGTAGAAAGAAAAACAACCACTAGACTCACAGAGAGATTACTTTGTGATTTAGAAGATAATTGAGTGCGTTTACAAACTCTTCATCTGATATCTTTCGTTCAGACCACCACTGCGCATTGATCTTAAACCACGAAGGAATCCTAGTGCCTTCCTTGAGAAATTTACCTGATGGTATTTCTAGCACATCATTATCTGCAAGAAACTTGAGTAGGCCGTAATCAGAAATCACACCGTCAGTCCATTGAGGGATGACCACATTGCTGCCAAACGGTAGCACGATATTACCAGCATCGATAAGATCAAATTCCGCAAATGATGTAGAATCACCATACTGAATCTCAATTTTGTATTTTCCTTCTTTGAAGATTAGAGAATCAAAAGGATTTGGCGAAGTGATTGTCGTAGTAAGATTCTGTATTCTGACTTGAATAGAGCTGCTTTTGGTTCCTTCCGAATCAACAATATACATTGTTGCAGTATTGCCAGATATTTCTGAGACCGTGATTGTGATTTGAAGATAGTCACCATAATTGTATGTCTTTTTACTTGTGTTTACTTGAATCGTTTCTGCATCTGCCAAATGTAGGCCTGACGCAATCACAAGCAGACACGCAATAACGAATTGTTTTTTCACATGTATGCCAAAAATTAACTACAAAAAAAGGTTCCTAATTTCCAGAAATCATTGGTTTGACTTCTTTGAGTTAAGCATTTCTGCAAGAGAGTTTATCGCAGCACCAATTTTTGTAGAACTATCTTGTATGCCCAACTTTGCAAGCTCCTCTTTTAGCACAGATATTGGATCCTCTGGTGCGGGCTTTTTGTTGGCAATTAGTTCTAATTCATTTTGGACACTTTTTATTTGCTCGTCCTTTTCAAGTAATTGCTTTTTTGTTTTTTCTATTTGTTCTTGTTGATGTTGTAGTTTGTCATGGAGTACCTGTCGCTCCGTTTCAAGATGCACAAGCAATGATTTAGCATCATTTTCCTTGATGTATTTGTAGTGGACTTTGTCAAGCTCCGGCCTTGGTTTTATGGTGTCGTTTTGTAAGGCTTCGAGTTCTTCTTTGAATCTACGCTCATTTTCTCTAAGCTTTGCTATTTTTAATTTTTTTTCGGCAAGATGGGCATTAATAAATTTTAGATATTGATTGGTATTGTTCATTTGATCTTTGAACTCTTCTGCTTTTTCTTTTACCATTACCTCTTTTGCGGCCTCTCCTAGTTCTTTACCAAAGACGATGGTTCTTGCAACCACTGCCATCGGATCGGCTACCTCAATTTTTGTGCCGATGTTTGTAATGTGAGACCATTCGTCTTCGTCGTCCTCATCTTTTCTGTTAATGTGTTTTTCAACCATTTCAATAATGCTTAGAAATCCCACAATATGATTTGGCTGTCGTTTAAAACAGACGAACACTACTAGGATCGATATGATTATCACACACAAAGT
>JBBIVI010000199.1:0-2154 GCA_037439825.1 Candidatus Nitrosotenuis sp.
TAATGCGGTCAAGGAAGCAGGAAGAGGCTGCCGGACTTGTCCGGGAGTAGTTCACCTTTTTTAAACGAAGACAAAACCTGATGAAGGCAAAGATAATTGGGATTTCTTTGTTAGGAATAGTTGTAGCTGCAGTAATTGCGGCAATAGTTTTTGTAGGCCCAATAGATGTTGCAAGGCCTAAGGAAAAAGTAGACGAGTTTGAAAACTGGAATAGATCGGGACCTTTTGCAATAAATAAACACGAATACAAAATGGGTGAGAACATCTTCATTGTAGCTAGGAATCTCCAGATAAATGACATAGGAGACATGGTATTTGTCATGCCAAACGGCACAACAAAATACATTACAATACACTTTGACGGTAGTGCTAAAACAGACTTCAACCAGTATTTCAAACCGTCAATATCCAAGGCCCGCAAGATCTGTAGTGCTAATGATCTTATAGGCGAATGGACAGTAGTATTTACTCAGACAGATTATACCCCATTAAAGTTCCGCATCATAAATGAAACATTGGTTGGGGAAGAGACATTATTCCAACGAGTTTGCTAGTTTGTTGTGAAAACAGACTCGTTCTCCGGTGTGACATGCAGGCCCTGATGGCTCCACCAGATAAATGACTGCATCAGAGTCGCAATCAACTAGGATCTCTTTGACTTTTTGTGTGTTGCCTGATTCTTCACCTTTCATCCAAAGCTTGTTTCTTGAGCGAGACCAAAACCAAGAGTTTCCGGTTTTCTGTGTTAGCTCTAGTGACTCTTTATTTGCATATGCCAAAGTCAAGACTTCTTTTGTGTTTGCGTCTTGGACAATAACCGGTACAAGGCCGTCTCCTTTTGCAAAATCCAAGTCAGCAATAGTTTTTTTCATGGTTTTTTGAAAAGATGTTTCCATATTATCCTTTGTAGCTATACATCAAAAATCCATCTAGCCTATAAAATTATAATTTTCTGAACAAATTATTTGGTATTCAGTGAAGAATCCAGTCTTACTGGAATGTTGTTTTCTTTTAGGTATTCTTTTACTCGATCTACAGAATGAGTTTCATAGTGGAAAATAGATGCGGCCAAGGCTGCATCTACATCGGTTTGCTTAAAGACATCAAGCATGTGTTTTGGTTCACCGCATCCGCCTGACGCAATCACAGGTATTCGTACAGACTCAACTATTGCTTTTGTCAAGGTAAGATCATAGCCGTCCTTTGTGCCATCTTTGTCTATGCTTGTGAGGAGGATTTCACCTGCTCCAAGATCTTGGATTTTTTTTGCCCATTCTATAGCGTCAAGGCCTGTTCCTTTTTTTCCACCATACACAAAGACCTCAAACCAAAAGCTTTTGCCATCTTCAGAAAAGATATTTTTTCCTGCAGATACATTATAGTTTCTTTTGGCATCGATTGCTACAACGACACACTGCTTGCCAAATAACTCCATTAGTTCAGTAATTATTTGTGGGTTCTTGACTGCACCCGTGTTGATTGCCACCTTGTCTGCACCACAAAGCAAAATGTCTCTTGCGTGTTGCAATGTCTTGACGCCGCCCCCCACAGTGAACGGGATATCAATTACTTGAGCTACTTTTGAAACCAAAGAACGAATCGTCTCTCTTTGTTCTTCGGATGCCGTAATGTCTAAAAATACAAGCTCGTCTGCCCCCTCATCACTGTATTTTTTTGCCAAAAGCACTGGATCGCCTGCATCCTTGATTGATTCAAAGTGAAGGCCCTTGACTACACGTCCCTTTGCTACATCAAGACACGGAATTATCCTCTTTGTGAGAGTCAAGCTAGTTTCTTTGCCTCCTCGATTGAGATCTTGCCATCATAGAGTGCCTTGCCCAAAATGACACCGTATGCATTACATTTTTTTACTTTGGGTATGTCTTCAGGCCCAGATATTCCCCCGCTTGCAATTACATTTTTACCCAGTTTGCATGCTTTTTCAAGATTTTTTGTATCTGGGCCAAGTAACGTACCATCACGAGTTATGTTTGTAAGTAGGAATTCTGTAACGTTTTTTGCAGCAAATTTTGAGATTGCATCAAAAAGGTTTGTTGTAGTTTGTTGTTGCCATCGGTTTATGACTATTATTCCATCACTGTGATCTACAGATATCACAATGCGATCGTTTCCAAATTCTTTCACCAAAGAGGT
>JBBIVI010000200.1:0-2141 GCA_037439825.1 Candidatus Nitrosotenuis sp.
TCGCCCTCACCAAGTAGGGGAAGACAACTGCGTTGTTTACTTTGTTTTGATATGTGTAACTACCAGTGGCAACTATCTTGGCACCAGCATTTTTCGCAACATCCGGATTTATTTCTGGGTCAGGGTTGGTCAGGGCAAACACTATTGGGTCTTTGTTCATTTGATGTATGTCATTGGCAGACAAGAGGCCTTTTTTTCCTGATACTCCAACAAAGACATCTGCTCCTTTGAGAATCTCACCTAGTTTACCTTGTTTGTAAATGATGCAATCTCTTGCTTGTACTTGTTCATGTGTTTGGTCCTTCCTTTGTAGATTGCACCAACTGAGTCAACTACGATTAGATTCTTGCATCCGGCATACGAAAAAAGAGATGCTATTCCATAACCTGCTGAGCCTGCGCCTGCCACTACAGTCTTGATCTCAGAAATATTTTTCTTTGTTATTTTAAGTGAGTTCAAAAGCGCGGCCAGTGCGGCAACAGCAGTACCGTGCCTGTCATCGTGGAATATGGGGATTTGGAGATTTTTTTCGAGTTCATTTGATATTTCTAGCACCTTTGGGAATTCGATATCTTCTAGGTTAATTGCGCCAAAAAGAGGCTCAATTGCAGTTACTATCTTTACTATTTCTGATTTAGCAGTGGTGTTGAGGCAAATAGGAAAGGCGCTTATCTTTCCATAATGCCGATAAATTACCGCTTTGCCCTCCATAACTGGTAATGCGGCGTATGGGCCGATATTGCCAAGGCCGAGGATTCTTGTGCCGTCTGTTATGATGGCAACGTTGTTTGATTTTGAGGTGAGTGCGAATTTTTGTGATTTGTTGCGATAAATCTTTTTGCAGACTGCTGCCACACCTGGTGTGTAAATAAGCTCGAGCTTGTTTTCAAGACCTGGTTTGTTTTGAACAAATATCTTACCTCTTAACTTTTGGTGTAGCAAGATCGCCTTACGTGATAAACTGGTACTAGTCAATACCATATCTGATGTATGATGATAAAATTCACTCTATGGGTGAGCTCGACGGTGTTTTACAATCAATTTTTTTTAGCTATAACGAAATCTACGTCATAATGCAGATTTGCCCTTTCATAAAGCCTGAGGTCCCAGCCAAAAAAACTAGGCCTTTTTGTCTTGCCATCTATAACAAAACCGTGTTTTTTGATCTCATGTCGCAGCGAATCGGCAAACAATGGCTCTTTTACTGATCTTGCACCTCTTTCATAATCGTACGGGTCTGAGAGAAACAAAACTCCACCTTTTCTTAACTGTCTTGCAAACAATCTGAGCAGTTTCTTTGGTTCGACAAGCTCAAACAGATTTAGTGCCAAAATAAAATCGAATTTTGTCCTCCCAAATGGGTGTTCAAGTGAGTCTGCTACCGCATAATCGAGGTTTTTCAGAGCTTGTTTTTTTGCCTCAAAGATTGCATGGTATGATTTGTCTATTCCAAACACAAAATCATAGTTTTTTGCAAGGTGTCGAGTCATGGTGCCGATGGAGCAGCCATGCTCAAGTGCAATTCCATGGTTTTTTGTTATCTGTTTTTTTATTTTCGAATAAAATCGTGATCTCTGGTTGTCTAAGTAGATGTGACACCAACGTTTTTCTATAATCGATACATCGTTTGGGTTTTTGTGAATTTTACCAAGTGTGTATTTGATAAATGATTTCATCTCTGTAGTTTTGGCGCAAAGAAGTAAATGACCTCCAAGGCTTGGCCTGTTTGCCAAGTAATTGGTAAAGTCGTTCCACAAAATCGGAATCCCATTAATTATAGGACAGGTGAGGTTGCAGTTCTTGCACACTAAAAAACCCTCTTCTACATCTTCTTCTCCTTTCAGTACTTTGAGGGCCGATCTACCATTACACCTTACACAAAAAAGATACTTTGTACTAGACTTGTACAAATTATCTAGATCTGAAATAGTTCCGATTAATACCTATTTGGAGCCAGTTAATGTTAAATCCCTTCAAAAAAGGGAAAAGCTATGAGTGAGCTTGAAGAGTTTGCAGACGCCCTTCTTGATCAGATCTCAGTTGAGTTAAACGAGGAAAAAGACATCGCCTCACTTTCAGCGAAAATAGCAGAAGACAGGGAATTTGAGGCAAAATTCGAGACGCCTGCACAAATAGTAAAT
>JBBIVI010000201.1:0-2140 GCA_037439825.1 Candidatus Nitrosotenuis sp.
ATCATTACAAGTTTGTTGTTTTTCCATTCCACTGTTCTTAGTGACGAGTGAATGCTGATATTTTCTGCCAATATAGTTTAGTTTTTTATTCCTTATTTAAAACAAATTGAATTTTTAGCGTTAGTACTTTTTGCCTTGTGCTTGACGCTTCTTTAGAATTTTTGCATAATCTTTGTTGATCTCGCTTATGAGGCTGAGCGTATCATCTTTGATTAGATCCAGATTTGGTATGACACAGTTATGAATTAGACGGCCTCCTGTTGAGACAAAGAGATGATTTTTTGTGTCTATTGAATAAACTTCTTGTTCTGATTGTTCATGTATTGTTTTTGTAGTTCGAATTAAATACAAATTTTCATTTATAACATGCCAAAGATTTTTAGTATGACTTGTTGAAATTTCTGATCGTGAAAAGTCTGCAATAGCAGCAAGACCGTTGTATTGTATTTCCTTCTTTGATATCAATGAGTGTAACAATCCACCTTTGATTATTCTCCCATCTATTACACTTGGTGAATGTATTGCTTGAGTCATAGTCATCACATAACCCATTGAGAGTAACAAAATATCAAGACTTGCTATGAGTAATTTTGAAGATGATGTGGCCTGAACAAGTCCTATCTTTGGCATAAAACAACCATCACCTCTTAAATATCCAGACAAGAACTCTTCTTTCATTTTTCTTGATGTAAAGTAAATGAATTCTGGTAAACATTTAACATTAGAATTTCTTCCACATCCAAGAGTGTCTGCAATGAATAATGAAAATGGTGTTGATTTTACAGCAACGTGAGTTACATTATTTTGTGTTGTAAGAAAATAATTTAAGCCAAGTGATTTGAGTATTCTACAAACATCGGTGATGTATTTAGTTTCATTTTTATTAAAAGAGAATCTTGTTGTGTAACCTTTTCCGTAGTTGCTAACTGAGCCTTCTGACACATAATACCCCAATAATCTACAGAAATCATCAGTTATGTTGATAGATTTTGGCATGTTAAAATTTAGCCTCCAATTATTTGATTCAAAGTAAAAAAATTGTTTTATATCGGCATCAGGAAGCGATGCGATAAATGGAATGTTATCACCTATTTTGATATCTTTTGCAAATACCTCGTGAAGATCATCTGATGTTAACATTAGGTGTTCATCTGTTGTCTTTATAGAACGATTTGTTCTTGATGTGAGTGTAACCATCGTGCCAACAAAATACCGCTTCCATTTTGCCGTGACTTTGTCAAAAAATGGTTTTTTTCTTTTTGTGTCGTATGATAGAACATCATTTTTGTAATCGTTTTCAACATATTCTCTGATGGTGATTGGTCTCATACCTAAATTGGTTTTTATAAAAATGACTTCGTTTCCGTCAAGACAGTGCCCACCTATGAAGCCAGGAAACATTTTTGGCCTGTTTCCTAGGAATTTGTGGATTTCATCAGCAAATGACCACATCTCATCGTAATCGACTTTGTGCTTAATTGCGATCATATTACTTAATTGTGCGTATGTAATTAGCCAGCCATAGTAGGATGTGTCGACGACGATTTTTGCGAGCTCCAAAGTGAGTGGATTTGACATTTGTTTTGTCTTTACTTTACATTTTTTTAGCAGATCAGAGTATGTTTTTGCTGCCCATTTTGCTCTTGGTGCGTCTGGTTCAACTGCAAAGAATTTTGTGTATCGTTTTAGGTCATAAAGCATTCTTTTATGGACGCCCCTTGTAGCACTGTAGATAATTGGGATCTTTAGCTTTGATTGGATTGTTCTTGTAGTTCCAGGACTGATTGTGCTATGAATTACTATACATTGCGGTTTGAATTTGTTGTTTAGATCCATGACAGATTTGATGAAATTTTTTGTAAAAGGTATGCAGATATGTAAGAAAGTGGTTTCTAGTTTTTGATATTTATTAAATTGATTCAAATCCATTAAATTTGGATTAATATCATATCCTACAACAATGCTGGATTTTGAAAGGAGTTGTAAAATAGGGCTTCCGATTTCCCCCAAGCCAGCTACAACATGTTTTTTTTCCAACATTATGCATGAAAATTAGAGGTAAATATCGGTTTCAGATAAATGATGTATATTATCCTGAAATTACTTCACCCCCTTGCCAAGAGATTAAGATCAAGGTGGG
>JBBIVI010000202.1:0-267 GCA_037439825.1 Candidatus Nitrosotenuis sp.
TACCTTTCTTTCTCCTAGTTCGTAAATCATGTCAAATAGCTCCCTAGATGTAATGCCAACTGCTTCAGGATTTCCTACTCCTGGTGCAAAAGCGGGATCCAGGACATCCAGATCAACACTTACATATACTTGCTTGAAAACAGACAGCATATCTTTAACTAATTTTGGGCCTGCCTGTTCACGAATATCTTTGTCAGTGATTGTTTTGATTTTATTTTCTTTTAGAAACGCTAATTCTTCTTTAACAAATGAGCGAGCACCCACATT
>JBBIVI010000202.1:277-2128 GCA_037439825.1 Candidatus Nitrosotenuis sp.
GAATTATGTTCTCAGAAACACGTTTTTGAACAATTCTTCTAAGATATGCAGCATGACTGTATTCTGCACCGGCATAGCCGTCTCGTAGGTCATAATGTGCATCAAAGACTATGTAACCAGTATCTTTGGGAAAGCTGGTATACGTTCCATATGTGAGTGAGTGTTCGCCACCAAGAATCACAATTAACCGTTCATTTTTTTGAAGTTCGGTTGTGATCTTGTTTACCATATCGAGCATATCTTGCACGTTAACTGTGTGTTGAGTGTTTCCAAGATCCTCTATGTGTACAGATTCTAAATCCATCCCAAGTCGCGGCTCAAATATCTCTATATTGTTAAATGTGCTTCTTATTGCGTCAGGACCAAAACGAGTTCCTGGTTTGTATGAGTGTGTCGAGTCAAATGGGACACCGAAAATAGTCGCTACAGGCTTGCCGTCTTCGTTTGGCGATATGATCAGAGGAGTTTTATTCAGATATAGATCACGATAGCTCATCTTCTAATTCACTCAAATACGGGAAATTAAATGAATGGAAATTCACTTAACTCATAGTGAGGATTTTGTCTGTAGTTTGCTCTTTAATTATGTGTTCAAGCGCATCTGTTAAGCTCGATGAGTTAAATGGTTTTTCAAGAACTATTATGTTTTTAGAGTCGCCAAACTCATTTAACTTTGATTCGATTTCTTCGCCAAATCCGGTTATAAATAGGATTTTTTGTTTTGGCTTTACCTTTATGATTTCTTTTGCGACTTCAAAGCCAGTCTTTTTTGGCATGTTGTGATCAAGTATTACCAAATCAAAAGACTTTGCATTTTTAGTTGCATCCAAATATGCAGAAAGACACTCCTCGCCATCCAAAGTTACTTTGACAGAATGCCCTTTTGATTCAAGAATCTGCTGATACAGTATTGCGTATGCCACACTATCTTCTGCTATTAGGACGTCAAAGCCATTTATCATCTAATTGAGTTTGGACATCGTTTATTATTCTAGTTTAACATGTTTGGTTTAAACAAACAGGAGTGTATTCAAACCATTATTTGTGGTCTTTTTGAAATGTGTGAGGCAAGATTCAGCTTTGCAAAGGGTTTGTTCTTGGTCTGTTCCTTTATTTCTTTTATGAAATCATCAAAAGAGATTTCGCGTATGTTGCCAGTCTGTCTGTCCCTTACAGAGAGGCTGGTTTTGCTTAGTTCTTTTTCGCCGATGACCAAACTGTATCTTATCCATTCTGTTTCAGCATCACGTATTCTCTTTCCGACGCTTTCGTTTCTATCATCTATGTCTACTCTTATTTCGTGTTGCGACAACTCTTCACAATGTACTAGGAACTCCTCTTTTAATGGAATTATGCGGACTTGAGTTGGTGCAAGCCATAGTGGGAATTGGGCTTTTCGCCCTTCTTTTTGATCAAGTGCTGCCTTTTCCAATAAGGCATAGATCACACGCTCAATTGCACCACTTGGGGAATTATGTAGGATTATTGGATGGTGAGGTTGATTATTCTCATCAAAATATTTGATTCCATAACGCATTCCATTTTCTACGTCAATTTGGTCTGTTGATAATGCCGATGCCTTTCCTAAATTATCCACATAGTTAAATTCCCACTTTAAAACAAAGTAAAAAAATCGCTCTTTCCACATTTCGACAAGTACTGGCTTGCCCATTTTTTTGACCAGCTCTTCGATGATGTTCTTGTTTTCATTGTAAAAATCCTCAGTAAAGCGGATTGCCATTTCATAATCGGGTTCATCGATTCCCATCTCTTTGAGAACAAACCTTGAAAGATCAAAACGTTTTCTGATTTCTTCAATGGCCTGTGGCATATTTGCACAAAATGCGTGGC
>JBBIVI010000203.1:0-2095 GCA_037439825.1 Candidatus Nitrosotenuis sp.
TTTGGTCCAAACACATCGGATGCAAACAAATTCATGGGTGCACTAGATTATGTCGGATTCAACAAGGTGTCTCACGTAGCTCCACTTGGCTCGCCAAGTGCATGTACAGACCAAGTCTACTATACACTCAGGTCTCCATATGTGGTAAGCCCTGATGTAAAGTGTAGCGCCATATGGCCTGGAACAATTCCGCACCAGTTATTTGCAATGTTCCAAGCAACCTTCGCAATCATCACACCTGCACTAATCATTGGAGGACTGATTGACAGAATCAAGTTCAGCGCCTTTGTGATCTTTATTCTTCTGTGGGCCACCTTTGTTTATGATCCAATAGCACACTGGGTCTGGGGTGGAGGATTCATCGGAGGAGGATCACTTGATCTGAACCCAGATCTAGCACCAACTGCAGCACTTGACTTTGCAGGAGGAACCGTTGTACATGTATCATCCGGATTCTCCGCGTTGGCAGGAGCTCTAGTCCTTGGACGAAGACTCGGATATGGCAAGGTTCCAATGGAACCACATAACGTCCCAATGGTCGTTCTTGGAACAGGAATGCTCTGGTTTGGTTGGTTCGGATTCAACGCAGGCTCCGAGGTAGCAGCAGACGGCGTAGCGGTATCGGCATGGGTTGTAACAAACACAGCAACCGGTATGGCAGCACTCACATGGATGCTCATGGCATGGGCCCACACAGGCAAGCCAAGCATCGTTGGTGCAGCATCTGGTGCAGTGGCTGGTCTTGTCTGCATCACTCCGGCTTCAGGTTTCGTAGGACCAATGGCATCAATAATCATCGGCATAGCAGCAGGAACTGTCTGTTATGGCTGTGTTGCCTTCAAGAACTCCCGCAAATGGGACGACGCACTCGACGTTTGGGGAGTCCACGGAATGGGAGGCTTTACAGGTGCGGTTCTCACTGGCACACTGGCAAGCCCACACATCTGGGACACAGGTAACGGAATTGGTGCATGGACTGGAACACCAGAAGGTTACGAGCAACAAGCTATCAACGTCCTTGGAGCTTTGATCTCAGTAGGTTACGCATTTGGAATCACCATCGTCATCCTCAAAGTAATGGATGCGGTGTGGCCAGGCGGAATCAGAGTTACTCCAAAGGAAGAAGAGGTAGGACTCGACCTAGCTCAACACGGCGAAAGAGCATACGTAAACGAATAGGAAAAAATCCATCCTTTCTTTACTTTTTGTTTTTACAAATGAATTTAATGCGAATTAGAATATCCAAGTCATGCTAATCACACCAAAGGATCTTGCAAAAGAACTAGGCAACCAAAATCTCATAATAATTGACACCAGATCCTACAAGGAATACTCACAAGGCCACATTCCTGGCGCAGTTAACTTGGATCTGTTTGCATTTCACTGGTATGACACATCTGAACAAGGAATGAAGATCTTTTCTGAGCAAACAAAGATGCTATTTTCCTTTGTAGGAGTCACCGATCAAAAAAAGATAGTCTTCTACGACGATGTATCTGGCATGCTTGCAGCTCGAGGTGTCTGGCTTTTGATGTATTTTTCACATCCTGCAGTCTTCATGCTTGACGGCGGCCTAAAAAAATGGCAAGCAGAAAATCTACAACTTGAAACAAAAACAAATGGATTCACGCCATCAAAATTTGATGGTAAGGCAAATCAAAAAATTATCGCTGATTATGAATATGTCAACAAAAACCTAAGCCGCCTCACACTGATTGACGCACGCTCACAAGAAGAGTATGATGGCACTGTGATTCGAGGAGCACGACGGGGCCACATCCCAGGCGCAATCAATGTTGATTTCAATCTAAACATATCTGATGATGGGACCCTCAAAGATACCAAATTGCTTGAAAAACTCTACAAAATTCCAAAGGACGCCGAAATCGTAACTTACTGTCAAGGTGCATACAGAGCTGCAAACTCTTTTTTGGTGCTAAAAAAACTCGGCTTTACAAATGTCAGAGTATACCTTGGTTCTTGGGGTGAATGGTCTAATAGAACAGAGCTTCCGGTGGAATAGCTATTTTCGCTTCCACAGTAATTGGTTGTACAACAACTCGGGGACAACCTGTTTGAATGGCTGGGCCCCGCC
>JBBIVI010000204.1:0-2088 GCA_037439825.1 Candidatus Nitrosotenuis sp.
TACAATAAAAGCAAGGGGTCAGAGAATCACTCAAGCAGTGGATGTCTCACAAATGATAGTGAAAAGAATGAACACTGTTGGTTATGCGATTAAAGATGTTCGAATAGCCTCTGATTCACTTTTATCGCAAGACGGAAAAACAAGAAATGTGTCCACCATAGAAATTGACATTACAAAAGCGTAACTATTTCAGAATATCTGTGATCTGTGGAACTATAATAATTTCGGCTTTGATCTTATTCCAAAATTTTAATTCTTGCCCTGCAAGGCAGTTCTCAATTATTGATGAAATTGTAGAGTATGAAAGAACACTGGATCCAAATCTGTGCGTTTCAATTGCAGAAAAAATTGATAGGCTAAACAATGAATGTCGCTCAGGACTTGAAACTCCTGATTGCGGTTAAATTACATCAAAAATAAAAGACACACCAAAGTAGATCATTACTGAATTTATAACAATCAAGCTTATCTTGTAATTTTTGTTTGAAAGAAACTTTATTCCTTTTGATGAAAACAATGAAACAAAAAATAACCAAGCGTAATCCATCCATATGTGCATTCCAAACATTACAAGAATGCCCCAGAACGACCACAACACCAAGGAGTCAGAAATAAGCTTGATTCCTATGGTGAACCACCAAATAAGAAAAAAGGGATTAAGGCCTGTTAGGAAAATACCTGTGACAAACGAACTGTGTTTGAAGTACTTTCCATCTTGCGCCTTTAGTATTGCACGTATCTGCAGTCCAGCAAATACGAAAATACTTACGGCACCCAAAACTGCTGCTAATATTCGAAATTGTGGAAGCGCCTCCAATGAGACAACGCCAAGGCCTAAGCCGATAACAAGTGGAAATTCTATGAGTGTGTGTCCTGCCGCAACATAAAGGCCGGCACGTTTTCCTTGTCTAAATGCGCTGGAAATAGTCGCAGCAAAAAGCGGACCTGGCGCCATGACGCCGGAAGCAGAAATTATGACCACTGCTACAAAAAATCCAAAAATGTCTTGCATTTGGGAGTAGGCTAGCCGTACATTGATTCTCTGAGAACGCGAGTTTCCTTTTCTGTCTGTTTGATCTGTTTTTCAGCAATCTCTGCCTGTTTTTGCATCATGGTAAGATCACATGAGATGCCTGGCAAAAGCCTTGACATTGCCATACATAGGTGCGCGCTTGATTTGAAGTCAGGACCCATCTCGTCAACATTAACCAAAACTACCACTATGTCTTGATCATGCAACATTCCTTCATTTAGTAGTGCTCCTGGGATGCCTGGAATTGTCCCATTTTGCAAAACCATCATGTCTGCTTGTTTTATTTTATTTCGCGCATTTTCGGTGCTGCCAGCAGCAATCACTGTGTTGTCTCCTCCTTCTGGGAATTTCATAGGCGAGCTACTTACAATGAGACTACACTTGTGTTTTCTTGCCCAGCTCAGCATCATTTTTGCAATTGCACGATGGTATGGCTCGTTAATTGTAAGATATGATGTAAATACTGATACTTTGAGGGCTTCGTTGGCAAAAATTCTCGTGGCATAATTTGGCACTCCGTCTTTGAGCACCGTATCTGTGGGAAAATCAATCGAGTCGACAAATCCAATGAGGTCGTAATGAGATGTATGCATTAGTGACTCGCTTGCAATCGCGCTGGTAAACCCAATAGATGGAAATCCATCTACAAGATATCCACCTTCAATGTTGACCTGTTTAAGCTCTTTTACCCAAAGGCGAGGTAGCATACAATGAATAACGTCATAAATCACTGATATACTTTTATCGAATTAAATTCACTTTATTTTTGTCAAGAGTGCCCTATAGATAAACGGAAGTATTGTGGTTATCTCTGCATGAATTGTTGTTTGTTTTGCGTTTTGCGTTACTTTTCCCCAGGAGATAGCTTCTCTAACCAGTGCACCACTCAGACTACCATCGAACTCTTGTGCAGTTGTGATGTACACTGCATAGTCCAAACCGTCTCTGTATTGATTCCACCACAATGTGTGATGTTTTGATATTCCACCACCAAGCATAAACGCGCCTGACTTTTTGGCCTTAAAGACAAGTCCAGATAATAGGTTCGCATCAGC
>JBBIVI010000205.1:0-2087 GCA_037439825.1 Candidatus Nitrosotenuis sp.
GCTCGTTATAATTTCCGATCCTCAAGTTGATTCTCAGGCAATAATCGAGGCAACAAATGCAGGAATCCCGGTAATCGGCGTCTCAAACACAGACAACGTAACATCAAAGATCGACGTGGTGATTCCAGCAAACAATCGGGGAAGAAAATCACTTGCCACAGTTTTCTGGCTTTTGGCAAGAGAGATCCTAATTCAGAAAGGACAGATCGGAGAAAACGACCCGATGAAGTACGAAATCGACGATTTCGAGACAAAAATAACAGAAGAGGAAATCGATTAATGAAAATTAGAACACCAGCTGTTGCTGGCATGTTCTATCCAAAAGAAAAAAACGAACTCATTCAATCCATCCTAGACGCTAATTCAAACAAATACGGCGTAGGCAGCACACAACATCAAGAGAAAATCTTTGGTGCAATATGTCCACACGCAGGCTATATGTACTCAGGACCAGTTGCTACACATTCGTTTTCTGCAATTGCAAATCAAGACTTTGAGCTTGCCATCATCTTGGGCCCAAATCACTGGGGACTCGGGTGTGCGGTCGCAACAATGAAGGATTGTGTGTGGGAGACGCCGTTTGGTAACGTGGAGGTTGACTCGGATGCTGCAAAAAAAATAAACGAGATAACAAAGTTAGTTGAGATTGATTTTTTTTCTCACACAAGAGAGCATAGCATTGAAGTCCAAATTCCAATGCTGCAACATTTTTACAAAAAACCCTTCAAAATCTTGCCCATTTTGCTAAACGACCAAGAGTATGAATATTCGCTGGAAGTCGGAGTGGCAATTGCTAAGCTTGCGGAGACAAAAAAATCCATCATCATCGGTTCTTCTGACTTTACTCATTATGAAGAAAATGAATATGCGCATAGCCAGGACAAAGCTTTGATAGAGCCCATTTTAGAGATGAATGTGGAGAAATTCTACAAAGTATTACGTGAAAGGAGGGTGACTGCGTGCGGATATGGAGCGATTGCTTCAGCCATGGTTGCATGCAAAAAGCTTGGAGCAAAACAAGGCAGGCTTTTGCAGTATGCTACAAGCGGCGATGTTACAGGGGATAAAAGCTCCGTTGTCGGCTACGCATCCATAGTGTTTAATTGAAATCCATTTCATCAGCTCCTGCAAAAGTGATTTTGTTTGGGGAGCACTTTATCGTGTATGGTGGAAAGGCAATTTTGTGCTCAATTAACAAGCGAGTTTTTGTCGAATCTGAACTTGCAGGAGACAAAATCAAGATATCCTCTGAGCTTGGAACGCTTGAAGTTTCAAAGGACACAGACATCAAAAAGATAGATCCTGTATTCAAGCCAATAATCTTTCTTGCCCAAAAAGCCCTCAACCAATTCAAATCAGACTCAGGAATCAAGATCTCAGTAAGGTCAGAAATCCCCTCAGGGGTAGGTCTTGGTTCATCTTCTGCGTGTTGTGTTGCAGCTGCAAGTTCTATTTTCGGCCTTTTTACAAAACTGCCAAAAGAGGAGATACTCAAGCTTGCAATAGATGCAGAGAAGACAATTTTTGAAAATACATCTGGGGCAGATTCTAACATTTGTGCTTATGGCGGCATAATGGAGTATACAAAAACAGGAATTAGAAAACTGGAACTTGGGCCTGCATTTAAGATCGTCATTGCCAACTCCAAGATAGCACACTCGACAAGCCAAGTTGTCTCCAGAGTAAAAAAATTCAGAGAGGATCATCCCGAGGTGTTTTCCACGCTTTGTGACAATGAAGCAGCATTAATTGATGATGCACTAGAGGATCTAAAGAAAAACGATCTTGAATCACTTGGAAAGAAGATGCTTGTAAACCAGGCGCACCTTGAAAAAATTGGCGTATCAAATGATGTCTTGAATTCAATGATCAAGTCGATAAAAGATATAGCATATGGTGCAAAGATAACAGGTGCCGGTGATGGCGGCTGCATCATAGCCCTAGTCGATGACAAAAATTCAGAAGAGACACTCAAGATATTAGGCTCAAAATACGAGTGTTTTTCTGCAGACATCGATACAGCAGGCATGCAGAATCAGAACACCTGAAATCGGTTTTTGAAGTGCCGATACTTTTTAACTATCCAT
>JBBIVI010000206.1:0-2072 GCA_037439825.1 Candidatus Nitrosotenuis sp.
ATTGCCACAAGTGCAACTTAGGGTATATCTAGCCCTTCTCGGAGCAGGTTTATGCCTACGAGAACATCAAAATCGCCAAGCCTTAGCTGTCTTATCAATTCAGTTCTCTGCAACCCTTCTATTTCAGAGTGCAAGTATCTTACTCTAATTTCTTTTTTGGAAAGGTATTCAGCTAGGTCTTCTGCCATCCTCTTTGTGAGTGTGGTCACAAAGACACGTTGGTTACTTTTTGTTCTTTTTTTGATTTCTAAAATCAGATCATCCATTTGGTTTTTTGTGGGTCTTACTTCGATTAGTGGATCAAGTAGGCCTGTGGGCCTAACTAACTGTTCTGCTATCTGAAATGATTTTTTCCTTTCATATTCTGATGGTGTAGCGGAAACAAAGATGCAATTTTTGATGTATTGTTCAAACTCTTCAAATTTTAGTGGCCTGTTGTCAAATGCGCTAGGCAATCTGAATCCATAATCTACCAAAGATTTCTTTCTTGTATAGTCGCCACCATACATTCCATGAAGCTGGGGCAGTGTTACATGAGATTCATCAATAACTAATAGGTAGTCGTCACCAAAAAAATCTAAAAGGCAAAATGCCTTTTCACCAGGTTTTCTCCCATCAAAATGTCTTGAATAGTTCTCGATACCTGAACAATATCCAAGCTCTTCGATCATCTCCAAGTCAAACTTAGTTCTCATTTCCAGTCGTTGTCTTTCAAGCTCATTTAACTGTGGGAGTCTTTGCTTTAGTTCGTCCTTGATTGATTTTACTGCCTTTTGTCGTACGTCGTTTGCGACAAGATAGTGTTTGGCAGGAAAGATCTTAATTGAGTTTAATCTGCGTTTTTCTTTTAAGGAAACATGATCCAGTATTAAGATTTTTTCTACTTCGTCTCCAAATAAGGAAATCCTGATAATTTCATCAGAATATGCGGGAATTATGTCGATTGTGTCGCCTTTGACCCTAAACGTTCCAGGCATTAATTCCAAATCATTGCGCTCATAACGCGCGTTTATGAATTTTTTAATAATCTCGCTTCTGCTTTGTGTGGTTCCAGCTTTGATTGTGGTTGCCATCTCTTCCCAATCTTTTGGGGAGCCGAGTGAGTAGATGCAAGAAACGGTGGCCACGATTATGGTTGGCTCGCCTGAAAGCAACATTGCGGTTGCCTCCAGTCGCATTTTTTCGATTTTCTCATTAATCTCTGTGTCTTTTTCTATGTATGTGTCAGTTTGTGGTAGGTAACTTTCAGGCTGATAATAATCATAATAGCTTACAAAGTACCCTACGTTGTTCTTTGGGAAAAACTGTTTTAGCTCAGAATATAGTTGGGCTGCTAATGTTTTGTTATGTGAAATGACCAGCGTGTTTTTGCCGGTCTTCGCAATGACGTTTGCTATGGTAAATGTCTTACCACTACCTGTGACTCCAAGTAGAGTTTGAATCTTGTTTTTCTGTACACCGTGTACAAGCTTTTCAATTGCTTGTGGCTGATCGCCTGTCGGTTCAAAGTCTGAAACAAGCTCAAATGTCTGTATTTGTTGCAACAGCTACAGGATCGTATCAGTCGAAATTTAAAGGAATGCTAGTGTGGATGTTAGATGGAGAGTTAACACACAGTCACCATTGCTGCTCGTTAACTAGTTTCAATTTGCCACCGATGATCTCAAAGCCCATGATTCTGAGTGTTTCTTTTGCAGTATGTGTGTTTTTTTGTAGGATCTTTTTTGCAAGTGCTTGTCTTGTGTTTTTATCTAGGTGTTGGCCTATTTTGTATTTGCCTCGAATTGTTTTTGGAGTCACTTTAATTATTGCTACTTCTTCCACCACTGCCATGTCTGGTCGGATTTTTTCATATCTGCCTTCTGGCTGATATTTTTCCATAAGACCGTTTAATGCGAGTGTTTTTTCATTTTTGTCTTCTACGATGGTGCCGATGCCTTTGATTACCACGCTTATGTAAAGTGTATCTGCTTGTGATGCATCTGTTGGGTGCGTAAAGTATGAAGGTAAAAACTCTAATTCTTTGTCTACTTCAAAGCCGACCTTGTTGTTGTTTTTGATGTTTTCGAGCT
>JBBIVI010000207.1:0-2060 GCA_037439825.1 Candidatus Nitrosotenuis sp.
TACGGCAAGGCGATTCTTGACGGCCATGAAGTCGAGGTGGCAAACTACATGGCAGAGCCTCCGGGAATATTCATAGGACGAGGCGATCACCCACTTCGAGGAAAATGGAAGCCAAAGATCACACAAAAAGATGTCACACTAAACCTTGGAGAAAACGCCAAAGTTCCTCCAGGGGATTGGGGCAAGATAGTGCATGAGCATGACTCTATGTGGCTTGCCTGCTGGACTGATGTTTTGTCTGAAAAGATCAAGTATGTCTGGCTTGCAGACACTGCGGGCCTCAAGCAGGAGCGAGACAAAGCAAAGTACGACAAGGCGGCAAAGCTTGGCAAGGAAATCAAAAAGGTGGAAGAAAAGATAATCGCTGCAATGAAGGACAGGGATCCAAAAGTTGCCAAGATTGCTACAGTGTGTTACCTGATTTACCGGACTTCTATGAGGGTAGGAGACGAAAAAGACCCAGATGAAGCGGACACAGTAGGTGCCACCACACTACGAAAGGAGCACGTCAAGCTGGACAACAATGCGATTCATTTTGACTTTTTGGGAAAAGACAGCGTGCGATGGGAGGAGACAATTCCTGCGCAGGGAAACGATACAATGCTTTATGAAAACATCAAGAAGTTGGTCTCTAACAAAAAACCAGACGATGAGATCTTTGATGGTATAACATCAAGACATGTCAATGCATTTTTGAGCGGCATTGTTAAAGGCCTTACCGCCAAGGTATTCAGAACATATCTGGCAACAACCGAAGTCAAAAAATACCTTGCAGGAAAACTCGATGTCAAAAACAAGTCGGAAAACGAAAAACTCTACATCGCAAAGATGGCAAATCTGCAGGCGGCAATAATGTGCAACCACAAACGTACAATACCAAAGAATTTTGAGGCTACACTTGAGAAAAAGCGCGAGACCCTCAAAAAACTCAAAGAGACCAAGCCAAAAACCGACAAGCAAAAAGAAAGACTAAAGGAGCGAGAGGAAAAGCTCAAGCTAGCAATAGACTTACAAGAAAAAACACGAGATTACAACCTAGGTACTTCACTTCGAAACTATATCGATCCGCGTGTCTTCAAAGCTTGGACGGATGAAGTAAAGGCAGACTGGGAAAAACTGTATACTGCTTCACTTCAACGCAAGTTCTTGTGGGTCAAAAATGTGGAAACTAAATGGCATGACATTGCGACACAGTAAATCATAATTTTGTTCCACACCTAGGACAATAATTTCCGTTTGACTTTAGTCTGCACATTTTACATGTCTTGGGAAATCTCAAAAACCTAACAAATGGCACAAAGATAAACGGCAAAAAGAAGAAAAAGATTCCGTATCGAAGTAAGATCAGAGATATCACAATTGATGCTGTGGCAGTAATTACGGTGAGTGTCCAACCGGATAACTTCATGATATGATTTTACTTGAAATGCTATTCTAATTTTTGTGAGAATCATTTAATTGCAACATAAAATTAGGCGTCTTTGTGCCGGGGTAGCTCAGCCTGGTTAGAGTGCCAGTCTTTCTATCCTCCTATAAAGGGCAATACTCATAATCTGGAGGTCGTGGGTTCAAAACCCACCCCCGGCACACACAATCCAATGTGATTTCCACGTCTTCAAACAAATGTTTTAGAACTTTTTACATTCATCTACGGTTTGTTTTGCTCTACTGTCTTCTCCAGTATTGGAACAAGTTCCTCATTTTACATGCTGTAAAAGAAGCCTCCTAGATGCCATACGAAATCTTTTTCTCTATCTTGCGCTAGGGTAAAAATTTCGTATAACGTCTACACGGCCGTCTTCAAGATTAATTAATTACTTGAACATAATTTTAGCCGTGATCATATCGTCACAGAAGGCAAAAACGAGCATTCTTTTAGCCCTTGCCGATCCAGAAATAAAGTCAATTTTAGATTACACATCATACGAATCCAGAACCATAAACCAGATAATCAGAGAATGCAATATTGCACATACTTCGGCATACCGCAAAGTAAGATGGCTCCTTGAGAACAATCTTCTTGTAACCGATAACTTTGTAATTACGCAGGATGTCAAAAA
>JBBIVI010000208.1:0-2055 GCA_037439825.1 Candidatus Nitrosotenuis sp.
CACTAATGGTGGTAAAAGACGTAATAGAAAAACCTGCAATTGTTGCAGGCGGAGGCGCACCAGAAGCATACTTGGCATCACAACTAAAGGACTGGTCAGACAACTTTGAGGGACGAGAGCAGCTTGCAATAAGAAAATACGCCGAGGCTTTAGAAGTAATTCCACTTACCATCGCAGAAAACGCGGGAATGGATCCAATAGATACAATGGCAAATCTTCGTGCAAGACAAAGCAACGGCAGAAAATGGGCTGGAATTAACGCAAAAGAAGGCAAAATCGATGACATGCTCACACTTAACATAGTGGAACCGGTAGCAGTCAAAGAACAAATAGCAAAATCTGCGACCGAGGCAGCGTGCATGATTCTTAGAATCGATGACGTAATTGCAATTTCTGGCGCACCTGGCGGGGCCAAAAAATAAACTTCAAAACATATCTTTGTCTTAGAATTTTGTGTATAGGATAGGAATTGATCTAGGTGGAACAAAGATAGAAGGTATCTGCCTTGATGATAAATTACAAGTCGTACAAAGAAAGAGAATTCCAACGAATCAACAAAACGGATATCACTCCATTGTTAACTCTATTGTCTCATTAGTAGATGATATTGCAAAAAACATCTCTGATTACACAATTGGAATCTGTACGCCTGGAGCAATCTCAAAAAAGACCGGCCTTATCAAAAACAGCAACACACAGTGTTTAATCGGGATGCCGCTAAAAGCTGACTTGGAAAAATCACTCAAACATAGTGTATCTATGGACAATGATGCAAACTGTTTTGCAATGGCAGAGGCAACAATGGGTGCTGCAAAAGGCTACGGTGTAGTTTTTGGCGTAATAATGGGCACCGGCGTTGGTGGAGGCATAGTGATCAACGGCAAGGTTCACAGAGGCAGGACATACATAGCAGGTGAATGGGGTCATCATACCTTACATCAAAATGGGAACAAGTGTTATTGTGGAAGATCTGGATGTGTTGAAACATACATCAGTGGTCCAGCACTTGAAAAAAGATGGGCTCAGCTGACTGGAAAATCAACATCTCTTCAAGATATAGTAAAAGATCTAAATTCCGAAAAGGCACAACAATGGAAAAACGAATTTTTGGCTAATTTTGGGGCAAGTCTTGCAAATGTAATTGATATTTTGGATCCTGATGCTATCGTGCTTGGCGGCGGCGTATCGAATATCGATTTCCTATACACGGAAGGAAAAAACGCAGTGTATGAAAAAGTCTTTAGCGACCTTGTGGATACCCCGATTTTGAAAAACAAACTTGGTGATTCTGCTGGTGTGTTTGGTGCGTCAATGCTTGACTAGGGACAACCTTCCATCTTCTGAATGTAAAATCCGTTAGTCATTATCTCTATCTCAATTTCATTTGGAACGTTTTCAGAATGACAAAAACGACATTCTTCCGTGGTAATTTTGGCGCTTTGCTCACCTATATTGGATAGCCATTTTTTTGCATACTCCGCTGCTTTTTGCTGATCTTTTGAATCTGTAATTACATCAAAATGAATGGTGTGGCCATCCTTTGCCTTAACATAGGTATCAAAAACGTGAACTCTCATAGATTGTTGCACAATTATTTTGTTTTTATTTTTTCGCTAGAAATTCTCGTAGGCATAATACACCATGGTTTTCACGGAATCCAGCAAATTAGAACAACTATGTGATACTTTGGCCCTATCTGTGGAAACAAGTGGGTGATTCCTTTCTAAAAGATTCCCGAATTCCGGATCATCTCTGATTTTTCTGTATTCTTTTTCATACCATATTAGAAAATTTACTGCTTGTAGGTTGCCTGATTTTTTTGCTTTTGATTTGAACTTTTCAAGACTGATTCGCTCTATCTTGCAGTTAAATTTGACATTGTATTCATCTAATAACTGTGTAAATATCTCGTGTACTGTTGTAAGAAAGTCATCTAGCTGTAACTCGAAATCTTTGGCTGAAAGGTCATTAATTTTAGCAAGTATATTTTCAGCTTCTGATATTTTTCTTGCAGCTGACACAAACTGTTCTTTTTTTCAAATCATAAATTGATTT
>JBBIVI010000209.1:0-2051 GCA_037439825.1 Candidatus Nitrosotenuis sp.
ATTTACTCGTGCGCAGTACGTGAAAATGGTGACACAAAAGGGGCCATAATTGGAGTACTTGGCGTGATATTCAAGTGGGAGTCACTGGCACAAACAATCATACAACACACTCCAATCGGTGAAGAGGAAAAAGAAAGCACACGAATATGCATTGTAGATGATGCTGGCCTGGTTTTGGCAGACTCTGAAAATAAGATGTTAAAAGACACGATCCAGTTTGATAAAAAAACAAGTTTGTTTTCAGAAAAAAGAAATTATCTCTTCTCAGAGTATGCTGGAGTTGACTGTTGCATTGCACATGCTCAATCTCCAGGATTTGAAGGATACACAACAGGTTGGCATTCGGTAATAATTCAAAAACTAGGTAACGTCAGTAACCAAAAATCAATTCTAAAATAACTCGTAACTAATCACCTTAGTATTATACGATCTGTATAATTGGTCACGAATGTATATTATGCGCATTCAGTGTGTCAAAATTAACACATGAATGACATGCCTTTGCTTTGGGTTATTTTTTCGTTGTTCGTTGGTATCTCGCTTGCAATTGACTTGGGCGTGTTTTCAAAACTAAGAAAAAAGAAAGATGAAGATCACGAAGCGCCCCCATTCAAGCTTGCGCTCAAGTGGACCATAGTGTGGATTTCACTAGCAGGTGTGTTTGCTGGCATCATCTATGTGGATATGGGTTCAGAAAAACTTGCAGAGTTTGTCACCGGATACGCACTTGAAAAATCTTTGAGTGTGGATAACATGTTTGTATTTTTGCTTATCTTCACATCTCTGAATATTCCCCACAAATTTCAACATCGCGTTCTCTCTATGGGTATAATTGGCGCCATAGCCATGAGAATACCACTAATCCTTGTGGGCGCATCACTTCTTGAAAGCTTCCACTGGATGATTTACCTCTTTGGAGGATTTCTGATATTCACTGCACTAAGGATGCTTGTACAAAGAAAAGAAAAGAAAGTCGAAGTTGAGAAAAACATCGCAATACGCGTATTACGAAAATTCATGCCAATAGACTTTGAACTAAAGACACAAAAATTCTTTTTAAAAAAAGACGGCGTACCTTATGCAACTCCCCTCATTGTGGCGCTTGTTATAATAGAATTTACCGATTTACTATTTGCACTTGACTCAATTCCTGCAATTTTGGCAATTACGACTGACACATTCATTGTAATAACATCGAATATTTTTGCGATTTTGGGTCTTCGAAGTCTGTATTTTCTTTTGGCAGGCGTGATGGAGAAATTCTACTATCTCAAGCCAGGGCTCATTGCTATACTGCTCTTTATTGGCGTGAAAATGATCGTTGCAGAAAAAGTCGAAATACCCACAATGCTCTCACTTTCAGTTGTCCTTGGAATCTTGGGCGTTGCCCTCGCATTTTCCTTTTTGAGGGCAAAAAGGAATGGCACCTCAATACACAATTCAAATGACTAAATAGAATAAACATGCATTAAATGTGTGGTGGATTTTTCAAGTCTTTGTGATAACTGTAAGGAACAAGGCTGCTGTACTAATTCAGCAGTGCCACTTGTATTCTCCTCGGATCTTGCAGATCTTGTATCGATAAATAAGGCAAGCGATGAGTTTTTGCACGACCGAAATGTAAATGGAGTTTTGATCAAGGCAATAAACAAAAAGAAAAACTCCAATATCTGCGTGTTCTGGGATGAGACAAATTCCAGATGTTCAATATATCAACAAAGACCATTTGATTGCAGGGCATATCCATTTGATGTTCTCAAAATAAATGGAAAATATCATTGGATTGTGTATTCTTGTAATCCGGATAGTAACTGGAGCTGGACCGAAGATTACCTGAAATCTCTAGAAGAAGACAAGGCATTTGCAGAGGTAATGGAAAAGATCGAAATATTTTCTGGCAACACCAGCTTGATCCTTCCAAGCGAATCTAAGAAAACACCTTACGTAATACTTCGCGAAGTAAGACACAAAATCTAGCTACTTTTTTGCGCCAAGTGTTCTATTCTTTAATCTTAAAAAATTACCACGACATTTTCTGAATCTTGATGCAT